>CAZEYT010000022.1:0-38553 GCA_964516295.1 uncultured Chthoniobacterales bacterium
ACCAGCAATCTGAGCAACCCCTCAGAACATGTCAACACTTAACGTAGTAATACTAGGAGGCCGCCACTTCGCGGCGTCGGGCGAGTTGCTCCTCCGAGCGCGTCCATTCGTTGCCACGGATCGCTCACAGGCTGCCGCACAAATCGGCTCCAGAGCGCCGCAGATCCTTGCGGACCCGGTCAAGCGCATCCCCGGCGAGTTTCATCATGTGGAAGAGGTCAAAGACGATCCGGACCCGGGGAAAGTGGTTCTCCACTCCCGCGATATACGCCGGGCTCATGTCCATGACCACTTCGCGGATTTGATCGGGCTGAGCACCATGGCCGGGCATAGCGGCACCGAACGCGGCGATGGCTTCGGCGCTGCGGCCTTCGACCATCAGCAGCAGGTCGCGAGTGTCGGCATCCACGACCACTGTCACGTAGCGATGGCCTCTCCTGGCGCTGGTCTCATCGATCATCACCCTTTTGACTCCGCTCCAACTGCGGACCGCATGGGCCTCACTCACGTGGTGGTCCACCACACGCCAGAGCCGCGTGTCCGAAAAGAATATTGGCATCCATCCCTCCAAGCCTCCCAAACTCCTCCACTTCCCGCCATCTCTTCCTTCCCGCCCAAAGGGCCTTTTTCTTCCCCCCGAACGCCTGCAGCGGCGAGCGGTGCCGGGTCTGGGGGCGCACAGCCCCCACCAAATCAGTCCGTCCCATCACCCACTCCTACAGCGAGGAGCCAATTCTTCTGGAGAGCGAGGGAGACGATTTCCTCGCGCAGAGGAGTGCATCGCATCACGCGGGAGGCTCGGTTGGTCTTGCATGCCTATCTCCCGCCCCGCGCCCTCCAGAACTGCCCGCTTGGCAGTCGATCGAGAAACCTTTGACGTCCCCCACCACTGCCACGACGATCGCAGGGGTTCCCCAACCATCTGAGAATGGAGCCCCATTCATTTGTCATTCTAGGCCGCTCCCCGAAAAAACCGTTTCTTGGGCGAGGAATTCTCCGTAACATTTCATCAATGAAAAGGCACTTCCTCAACAATCAACTTGCTGCTTGGATTTTGGCGCTTGCAGCATTCACCATCGCGCCAGCCAAGGCCCAAGTCCTCTTCTCGCTGGACATGAATTACGACTTGTCGGTCAACTCAACACAATCCGGCTGGGTTGCCGTCAGTTTCCCCTTCACCGCCAATGCCACCACCACGAATGCCACCAATATTTCTGCAACCGGGATCAATTTTTCGCTAACGACTCTTGCCACTGGTGCCGGGCGTGATCGCGGAGGTAGCTACACTACGACGCCAACCGACTACTTCAATGTGTATCGTGATTTCGTTTCGAATGTGGATTTCTTCTCGCTGACGAACCTGACGCCATCCACGGATTACGAAATTCGTGTATTCTCATACGACTCCCTCCTTGTGGGGACTTTTACATCGAACTTTACTGTAACAACAGGCACCGGCAGTGGTGGCAGTGTGTCCTTCACAGGCACCCCCCCCACTACAGATCTCCAATACAGTTTGCTCATGCCTGTTACATCGGACGCCTCCGGCATAATCACCCTAACCATGAGTGGATCTGCGCCTCGGCTTAATGGTCTTCAACTCGTGGCGATCCCGGAACCTCAAGTCTGGGCGATGCTCACTATTGGCATTGGTGCTGCCCTGATGATTTACCGCCGCCGCCGTTTTAAGGCATCTCACTAGAGGCTGTCCGAAAACTCAGGATAGGCACGGGCGTTGCTTTTGGACTGGATGTTTATAAGTGATGAGCAGTGGGAGGTTCTTGGACCTTTGTTGGAATGGCCACGCAAGAGCAAATATGGGACGCCGCGCCCGATGGAACGGACTGTGTTTGAAGCACTTCTCTTTGTGCTGCACACCGGCATTCAGTGGAAGGATTTTCCGAAGACGTTTCCTCCCAAGAGCACGGTTCACGACTACCTGAAGGCCTGGAGTCAGAGCGATGCATGCCGCCAGATTCTGGCCGCGATCATTAGCAACCTGGTCGATCAAGGGCGTGTGAACCTCGAGGAGTGCTTCATTGACGCCACCTTCGCAGCCGCCAAGGGAGGTGGTGAAGCGGTCGGTCTTACCCGAAAAGGTAAGGATACAAAAGTGCAGTTGATCGTTGATAGAAAGGGGTTCCGCTGGCCCCTTCCATCGATTCGGCGGGAGTTGGCGAAACGGCCATGGTTCAGCAGACCCTCGGGTTTGCCGAACCGGAGGGTCAACCCCAGCGGCTCATTGGAGACAAGGGCTATGACAGCGATGCCTTGGATCGGACATTGGCGGAACTCGGAATTAAAATGATCGCTCCGCACCGCTCCAACCGCCGATCTGAAAACGTGACTCAAGACGGTCTGCCTCTTCGTCGTTACAAAAACCGCTGGGTTGTTCAGCGCACCACTGCCTGGCTGGGCAACCATCGTCGCCTGCTCACCCGTCATGAATAATACGCCTCGCTCTTAGGGGCTTTTGCCAATCTCGGCTGCCTCATGATTCCTCTGCGTCATCTTCCCATCCCATGTTGATTCAGACTTTTCGGACAACCTCTAGTCCGCGCGGATGCTCTCCCTCCATAGATCCCCTTCCCGGAGTGAACCACCGGGCAATCACTCCGTTCTATCTCCACTATGCGTTCGAGTCACTGGACCACCTCGGACACGGTGACAAAGTGCTGGATTACATTGACCGCTGGTGGGGCGATATGCTGGCCCGCGGTTTGGCGACAACGGAAGAATGCTGGGACGCCCTGGCGGGGCTTGACAACCATTGCCATGCCTGGGCTTCCCATCCCATCATCCATATGATTCGCATCCTTTTGGGCATCCGCCGGGCGGAGCCCGGCTGGAAGCGGGTGAACATCGCACCGTTTTTTGCTGTCTCGGAGGTTGACGGCACAGTGGACACGCCGCCGGGACCCATCTCCGTGAGTTGGCGAACTACCGGCCGGGGGATTGAGGGGCGCTTCAAGTTGCCTGATGAGATGCAGGCTTGTCTCACATTGCCGGACCAAACTGCGGAGACGTTCTCCGGGAGCAGATTTTTCTCCTTGCCTCAAGGTCCCCTCATTTCCACTGACCTCTGATCATTCGATGGCCCCCAATTCCA
Organism: uncultured Chthoniobacterales bacterium; assembly: GCA_964516295.1. GTDB lineage: Bacteria > Verrucomicrobiota > Verrucomicrobiia > Chthoniobacterales > Terrimicrobiaceae > CAZEYT01. The sequence goes on from CAZEYT010000022.1 coordinate 3,110, forward strand.
CAATCCCTGTCGTGTCTCCCCCGCTCCATATCCGCACTCACCGATTCCCGGTGGATTGCGACCTTCTCCCCAGCAGCACGTTCGGTGACCCGAAGAAGGATGCAGCCGTCCACCTGTTCCGGCACTGCTGGTTTTTTCCACGGCTCGGCGACCTTGATGGAGACGGTTCGCCGGAACTCCTCTACAACCGCGGGGCCTCGCAGCAACTCGCCTACAAGACCAACGGCACACTCCTCTGGAGCCACACAGACCGCTCGCTGCCGGATTCCTTGGTTCGTGTGGACTCGCCGATGCCAGTTTATGACTTTGATGGTGATGGAGTGGCGGAGGTGATTTGTGTGCGCGCCATTGAAGGTCGTCCGCACCTCGCTGTGGTTCGGGCAGCCGACGGAGTGCTTTTGCGGACAAGTCCGGAACCCATTGACATGCGGGGCGGATATCCGACTGATGACAAGCATCTCTCGATTGTCCCGGCGCAGTTGGAAGGACGGGGCAAACCATGGGACATCCTTCTCCACAAAGACTACAATTACATCGCGGCCTACCGCTGGAGCGACCTGACTTTGAAATGGAAACGCCCGGTGCCCGACCTTGCCCTCGGCCATACCACTTGCCTTGCTGACATTAATGGCGACGGGCGCGAGGAACTCTATTACGGCGTCGGCCTGCTCAATCCAGACGGCACCGACCGCTGGTTCAAGCCCGAACTTCTCGAGGGCACTGGCGAGCCCCATCCCGACACAGCGGTCTTTGCCGACTTCGACGGGGACGGAGTGACAGACATTTTCTTCGGGCCTGGTGCCCGGCGGCTCGACCTTGACGGGAACATCGTTTGGACCTACGCGGGGGATTTGACCGAGGTCCAGCGGGTCGTAGTTTTTCAAGCCGGGAATGGGGCGGCGCGTCTGGCCATCACTGACCAGCCATTCAGCGGAAAAGCGATTTCGTGGCGCGGCATCCCCGGTATGCGGGACGTCCGCAGCGTCATCCATGTTGTGGATGCGGAGGGAAAGAAACTCTTCGGCTTTGAGGCGATGCATACACCGCTGTCGGGAGACTGGAACGGTGATGGACAAGATGAACTCATCGCCCTCAACCGCGATGGAAATGCCCTCGAGGTCTGGACCGGGGATGGTGCCTGTATTGAGCGAATTCCTATTCAAGACCGGGTTTACATTTCGGACCTCATTGCTGCTCCCGTTCTGCCCGGGGCTCGCGCCGCCCAGCTGGTTCTCACGGAATGGAGCGAGGACTTCTCGACCGCCGAAACGGTCATCTACGAAAATTTGAATTCGCTCAACCAAGGCAAATCTTTCGACCCGCTCCGAGCTGCGCGCGACACGCCCTATTGACTTTTGTCCGACTCCAACTGGAGACCTACACCGTGTCACCACGCCATCCCACGCCCGTCCGGCGCTATGATCTTGCGGACTCCGAGTGCCACCTCGTGTCCTATGGCTCGCGAACGCGCAAGATCGAGCGGAATGGACGGTCGGGCATCCACGTTACCCGTGCTTGCGGTCGTGTGGCCATCCCGCGTCACACGTTCAACGCGCTCTTCGAATCCATCGATAAATTGCTGGGCGCTTTACTTACAGGCCATCGCCGCTTTTGGGAGGACTCTTCTGCTGTGCTTTCCGTGGTTGGTCGACCCCTACCCGATCAGCGAACCGTTTTCGACGGCGGGGAAAATCAATCTGAACTACCAAATGGCCCCGTTCACCCATATCAATCGCTCGACGGGCATCCATGCCTTGCTCAAATCCATCCAAGTCGGTGCGCTCCAGGATTCCCTCGCGACCGGTGTCGCCGCTACCCATTACAAAGGAGACAGTGCCACTCTTCCCGACACTTTTCCTTCCGCGCAGGTCCGCTTCAATGTGGACGCCTCCAAGACGTTGACCGGCTTCTCGCAGAAGTTCTCCGCGCCGGACGGGGCTTTCAAATCTGCAACCGAGATCAGCGAAATTTTCCTTGTGCCGCAGGGTCGCACTTATGCGAACACGCCCTCATGGTGGTCCGACAAGCGACTTACCGGTGACAACACCCGCGAGGCACCCTATGCGCAACTCCTCCCCCGTGTCACAACAAAATCCAACACCTACACCGTCCACTTTCGCGTGCAGGCGCTCAAACAGGTGCCCGGATGGCGGACGAACGCGGCGGATTGGGGACGGTGGGATGAGGCGCGGGATCAGGTGCTTTCCGAGTATCGCGGCAGTGCCTCAATCGAGCGCTACGTTGATCCGAATGACCCCACGCTGCCGGATTTCGCCCTCCCGGCAAACTACACAAATAATCTAGCATCCTGTTACCGATGGCGTAATTTGGAGAAAAGGTAGTTCATCCCCTGAGGCATTGCCACAAACCTTTTGATGAAAACTCACAGCACCCTCGCACTCATCACGCTGACCGTGCTCACCGCCGTGTCGGCGCATGCCGCCCCCAAAATCAATCTGGCTCTGGACGAATCCGGGAATGTAACAATTGAGCGAGAGGGGACGGTGATCGGGAAGGTGATCAATAGGATGATGGATACTTCGCCAGGATACTGGAGAGGCCTCTCCTCACCGGTAGAACCGCAGGAAGGATCGAAGCTCGAGTGGACGGCGGATTTCACATTTCCAGATGGTTCGGTCGTTGAACGGAAGACCGTCATGGAAGTGAAGGATTCGCAATTGACCATCGAATCTTCCTGGCCGAACGACAGCCCGGCATCGGGATTCGGGATGATTGTTCTGAACATCCCCGAGGCGACGGCGGCGGATCTCACAGTAGAAGCCGAAGGCAAGATCATTTTCAAAGACTTCGATCAGATCGCGAATCCGAATACCGAAAGTGGATTGGTCTTCCGCCAGACCTCGACGGGCGACTTTCTTTTTGAGGCGACATCTTCGGACCCCAAATACTCGCTTTCTTTCGTCCCCTCGGAATTGCACCGCGGATTGGAATTCCGAATCGGTGGACGGAAGCCACTGGAACAGTCGATTTCGGTGGATACATCAGTCAGCGCGATTTTCTCTTTCGAAGAGTAACCGGTCTCAGCAGCCGAGGGCGGGCGGTTCGGACCAGACCGGGGAGATTGTGGAGAAGAACTTTTATCAGCCAGAGCGCGGCCGATTCACGGAAAGGCCTCCGAAAACCAGATTCCGGAAGGTCCCAAAACAGACTTGCCACCAAAGCGGGCCTCCAGGCCAAGCTGTCTTTCGATGCGTAGGATTTCCTTCCATTTTGCCATTCGCCTTTTCAGCGAACGAAAGAGTGGAACGCCCTTGGCTTTGGCTGCCGCATCCGCCACTGCAATCGGAATGCCAAGGATGGAGTTTGGGCCCAAGCGTCATTTTCCGGGCGTTTCGTCCGACTCGCACATGGCCAGATCAAGGCCGCGCTGATGCCACGCTTCGGGGCCGGGCGGGTTGCCTGGAATGTCGCCGCGCAAGTTCAGCGGCCTGATTCACGGATTGACCGGCAGGCCTTCCTCCCCCAGCGCATCAGCGACGGCGGAAGGAGGAGCGGTCACTTACAAAGGGCGGGCAACGGTCTGCTCGCGGAGGTAATCCATCAATGTCTGTGGGCTGTTGACCCCGCCGCCCATACCGCTTCGATTCACGCCGCCGTACGGCAAACCATAGGCAAAAACGTTGTGGGCGTTGATCCAGGCATTGCCGGCCACCAATTTCTCGGCGACCGACCGGGCGCGGTTGAGGTCACTGCTCCAAACACTGTTGGCGAGTCCGTAATCGAGGTGATTCACCAGATCCACGGCATGGTCCTGTCCGCGAAACCGTGTCAGGCAGGCGGCCGGGCCGAAGATTTCCTCGCGGAAACACACATTGTCCGGCCCCCCCTCGAGAATCCATGGCGAGACATAGAATCCCGGACGATCCCGTAAATCCGCGGGTTCGAGCCGGATCGCTGCTCCGCCACGGAGTCCTTTTTCATAATAGCCAAGAACACGCTCGCGTTGCTTTTCGCTGACCAGCGGACCCATGGCTGTGGAGCGATCGAGCGCGGGGCCGATGGCAATCGCCCTCAGTGCCTGGACCGCTGCCTCAAGGAATTCGTCGGCCACCGATTCGTCCACCAGCCAGCGCGTGGCGGTGCAGCAGACCTGGCCGCAATTCAAGGCCAGGGCCGAGGCCAGCTTTTCCGCGGCGGTTTGCACTTCGGCATCGTTGAGCACGACGGCGGCACCCTTGCCTCCCAATTCGAGTTTGCAGGGAATCACCCGGCGGCCACAGGCCTCGGCAACCTTTGCGCCGACTTCCGGAGAGCCGGTGAACGACATGCGTCGAATGACGGGGTGGGCGGTCAATGCTGCGCCGGCCGTGTGGCCCTCACCCACCACGACGTTGAAAACCCCGGCAGGAAACCCCGCTTCGGCAGCCAGCCTTGCGGAATACAAGGTGCTGAGCGGGGTGACTTCGGACGGTTTCACCACCACGGTGTTCCCAGCGGCGAGCGCAGGCCCGACGCCCCACATCAGAAGATCGAACGGGAAATTCCACGGGAAGATAAAACCGCACACGCCGCAGGGAGACCTGTGAACATAAGCTTCCATGTTCCGGATGGCCAGAGGCTGACGGTATTGAACATGCTGGGATAAATCCGCGAAATAGCGCAGGCCTTCGTTGCCGAAGGGAATATCGAAGGACTCCGAAGCGGTGATCGGCTTGCCCACATCCAGCGATTCAATCTGCGCCAATTCGCCGCTGTGCTTTTCAATCAAATCCGCCCACCGGTGCAGAATCACCGCGCGTTCCACGGGATCCATGGCCGCCCAAATTTCAAATGCCCCCGCCGCGGATTTCGCGGCGTCATCCACTTCCGAAGCGCCAGCCAAGGACACCCGGGCCAGACGGCAGCCGTCGGAAGGGTTCAAAACATCCATCGTGGCACCGTCCCGGGATGGTGCAGTGGAGCCACCGATGAAGTGCGGAATGGGGTCTTCCGCGAGAAACTCGCGGACTCGGGGAAGGAGCGAATCAACCATATTTTTGAAGGGTCTGGGTCAGTTGGAGATCGGTTTGCAGTGGGCGGAGCGGGCGAATGTTGGCGGCCTTAAGCTTATCATGGTACAACTTGACCGCGTTCTTGGGCTCAATCTCGCCGTCGGCGATGAGCCTCAGGCATTGAATGAAAGAAAGTGGCTCTTCGGAGAGATTGATTTTCCTTCCATAGAGCGCCACGCGTGCTCCGTGTTTTCGGGCGTCATGGAGCAACTGGAAGGCATCCATGGTTGTTCCCGCGCCTCCGCCAAGAATTCCCACGATCAAATGCGGATCGTATGCCGCGAGTTCCTCAAGGGCACCGGGGCCGTTGTAGGGGATCTTGAGTAAGACCGGTCGGCCAGCAGAAGTCACTCCGGCCAGTGAACGGATGATGTGGTCATTCAGAAATGCGCCGACGTCACGCTCGGCAATACCCGCGTCGACGTTGGGATTGAAGACCTCCAGGAAGTAGCGAAAGCTTTTCTTTTCGGCTTCGATGCGGAATTCGTGGAAGTCTTCCAACGCCCGGTAATCCCAGTCGATGTTGTTGGTAAAGGTGATCGAATACAGGCCAAGGTCGGCACCCAACACCGGTGAGGAATGGTCACTGCTGATCTTCCCATATTTGATGTGGTCGATGGAGGCGGTGCGGAACGGGCGGGACGGCAGGTGGATGTATTTTCCCCCGCGGACCACCCAGACGTCGGACGTATCGTTGGCCCGGGCAGCGGGTGTGATCCGCGAGTTTCGAAAAATTCCTTCCCTCATCGCCAAACGCTCCAAGTTCGAAGCGGATAGGAGCATGATGTCCACAAGTCCCTGTTCGGTCACCGCGCGAATCTGGCGCAGGTAGTCGTCCAGCGTTTTGAAACACCCGTGGTTTTGGTCGTATCCATGAGGGCAGGCATCCCTCTGTGGACCCGGTGCCGTGATGCCAAAGCCCATGTCGGCATCTTTGGCGTCTGCAATAATGAATTCCCGGCAACCGACCGGGTCGGCGTGAATGGCTGCCAGTTTTTCGTCGAGGCTCTTCGTCATGATAGGCTTTCTTCAAGGTGCCCGGAGTTCCATTGGCGCAGAAAATGGATGATTTCCGGAAGTGTTCCACTGCGCGCATTTCTTACAAAAAATCCGGAGACGGCGGAGGCGAAGGAAAGGGCACCCATCGGGCTCAGGGAAAACAGGTGCGCAGCCAGCCAGCCGGCATTGAAGCGATCACCGGCTCCGACACTTTTCTTGGGATGAGGGCACCAGGGTCCCTCGATGGAGTACTCGCCGGCCGTGGTGCTCACGCAGGCCATGCGGATCAAGTGGATTCCGACTTCGGCAATCTTCGCGCGGTCCCGCAGTTCGCCGGCTAATCGCAGAAGTTCCGAAGCGGAGTGGTCTGCCGGTGGGATCCCGCAGGCTACAGCGAGCTGGTTGGCTTCATTTCCATTCAGACTCAGGATCGTGGGGCCGATGGATTCGAATCCGGACAGCGTTTCGACCATTTCCCGAATCTGCCCGGGCGTGCGTGAGGCGGGATCCGCGAGGTCGAGGAAGATTTTAGGACGGTGCGGAAGGTCGGCGAGAATTTCTGTCTGCAGACATCTCCAGCACTCGGTCATGTGGGGATAAACCGACCAAGAGGTCAACGCGAGCGCCGGGGAGTTGCTCACGGCTGCGCGGAGGGCTCCCGCGGCATGGGTGCGCAGATGTTCGGGAGTGAAACGCTCGAAATGGCTGAATGAACAAAGCATCACCTTGCCGTCCCGAAATTCATAAGCAGAGGTTCTCCCGGGTTCCATTCCCACGGTGTCCAGGGAGGCACAACGCGCCTCGAACTCGGCAAAAGCAGGATCCACCGGATCCCCGAGCCCCGCAAACGCATGCACCGGAAATCCCAAGGCCATCAACCCGTCCCCCATGTTCACGGTGCATCCGCCCGGAGCACGGTCGATGCACACACACTCGCGCAGACCACTCTTCCCCGCCGAGGCGGCAACCCAGGCGGCAAAGGACTCGATGGTATCAATCGGCTCGTAATCGCCCGGACCGTGGCGGCCATCCACCACGTGCAAAAGATCGTCAACGAACCCATCGAAACCGGCGACCACCGGCAGCCGCGACGGGATGCCGTCGAGGGATTCCAAAAGATCCGCAAGCTCGGAAAGAGTCATTTTTCTCCGACTAACTTCAGGACGGCCGCCTCGTCTTCTTCGATCTCGGGAAATCTCCCGATCCGGGGATCGGCGAAAAAGTTGTCGTTGGCGTCATCATTTGCCGTGGAGACTTCGCCGATCACACATCCCCCCGGGCTGGCTGCCCAAAACGCGTGGTAAACACCCGGCACCAGTGTGACGCGCTCGCCGGCCTCGAGGGTGAAAGCCTCTCCACTCCTGGCTTCGAAAATCTCGCCATTGCGGGAGAGGCTCACGGGGTTCCCGGCCGGCGTTGAATCCGGATGACCGGCCCAAAGCTCCACGGCCAACTTCCCGTGTCGGCAACTGATGTCCTCCTTTTTCCTCTTGTGCGTGTGCATGGGGGTCACTTGGTTTTGCAAAGAAAACATGAGTTTCTCACAATACTCGGGCTCCTCAGCAAGATTGATTAGAACCAATCCGACCTCATCGAAACGGCCCAAGCCAAGGTCGGTCACATCCCAGCGAGGGTTGGGAGGCAATGCCCATCCGGAGCAAGCGAAGGCGTGCTTGGCATCATGGATGGCCCGATTGATCCGAGAGCGTTTCATACGCAAGGTAATATATTGAGACACGAAATGTCCCGCTTCTGGATTTCCGGCCGAAATATCTGTTATTCTACCAAAACTTCCAACTTTCGATGATTGGAGGTCAACCAAACGTTCTTCATGTACCTCGAAACCGAATCCATCCCCTATGGTCTCGGCCGTTCATTCGCCTCCATTTGGTTTGAAGGTCCGACGATCATTTGTCCATTCCACCGCCACCCGGAGTTGGAACTCGTCTGGCTCGATGCCGGGACGGGTCGGATGGTCGCGGGGGATTTCGCCGGGTCTTACCGACCGGGTGAGATTTACCTTCTCGGTGCCAACATTCCCCACATTTTCCAAGTTTCGGAAAGCGCCAAACCCGCTGTTGTCCGGACGCACGTGATCCAATTCCGCGAGGACTTTTGTGGGGGCGGCCTTTTTGACGTTCCGGAATTCCGATCAGTCAAGAAAATGCTCGCCCTTGCTCGGCGCGGTCTGAAGATTCGCGGAAACCTCCGGAAATCCGTTCAGACCGCGATGCGAGAACTGCACGAATCGCCTGCTGCCCGAAAGATACCACGGCTGCTCGACCTTTTGATTCTCCTCTCCGAATCCCGGGCGATGGATCCCCTTTCCCGTGCCGGTTACGACCCAAATTCACTGCCGCACGATGGACGCATGTCGGTGATCATGGCCTACATTCAAGAAAACCTCTTCGGTTCGCTCAGCGTTCCGGAAGCAGCTCGGCGGGCCGGACTGTCGCCCAACGCCCTCTGCCGCTACTTCAAGCGGCAGACCCGCAGAACGTTTACCGACGTCGTCAACGAACTTCGCGTCGGTGAGGCCTGCCGTTTGCTCGAAGAAACCACTCTCAGCGTCACCGACGTCGCGTTCGCCTCGGGTTTCTGCAATCTCGCTCATTTCTACGCGGAGTTCCGCCGTCGCAACGGAATCTCTCCGGGTCGGTTTCGGGCGAACTCTGAGTGAGAGAGGTGACGCTTTGGCAGTCTTCGGCGCAGCGATCCATCCGGGTAAATTTTCAACAAAGTCTTCGCCCTGAATTGGCTCGCTCCTCACGTTGCCGCGCCGACCCTCGAGGTGGGCGTTCGTGACGAATGTCCACCCCTGGGGGGAATGTGCCACGCAACCGACCCGCTCGTCCTTTTTTTCAACGAGCCTCGAAGATGAGAAAGTGGCATTTTTCAACCGTCTTCCGGGGTAAATCTTCGTTGGAATTCCCCGCTCGAAGGGTCCCGACTAACGCGAAAGATTCGAGTCGATCAAGGCGCGGAGCTTGGGGGCTTCGTCGAGCGGGGGGTCGAAGGATTCGGAGTGTCCCCACGAGCCAAACCGGGTGCCTTGTTTGCTGGTGCTGTTGAAGGCGCAGAAGAGATCGGCGCCGAGCTCGCGTTGGAGGTCGATGTTCTTTTTGGTCAGGACATACATCCCCGGCAGGAACTGCGCCTCCTTGAGGCCGGGCATATAATCCTTTTCCTTCTGTCCCTCCGGCTGGAGGTGTTGGCCACCCTCGTAGATGACGAGCCGAAGGTTGTTGTCCTTAGCAATCTGCGCCTGCTCGATGGCATGTTTCCTGGTCTTTTCAAAGAGACGCTCGGCGTCCGCAAGGACTTCGGCCCCCGTGAGACTCGCGCCGGCGGCATCCCACATGGCATAAGACTCTTTGTCGGGGTTGATATAGGATGCCGGCGAGAGGGCATCCGCCCCGCCGTTTTTCATTACCCAAGCCACCATGCGGCGGGAGACTTCGGGCCAGCCTTGCTGGGTGCCGAGAACGCGGACGATTCGCTTTCGATCGTCACCGGAGAAGACGTCTTCAAAGATCTTGAAGACCCGGCGTGCGAGCACGCCCATGCGCTCGGGGTGACCCGCACCGCCATCCTTGGCAACGGTGCCGTCATGGTAGGGAAACTCCGTCGGAACGACCCCGTCTTTCCACGCGAGCGCTGGATCCAAGCCCTCGGCGGCAAGCTTGCTGTTGAGCATGTAGAGGGCTTGGAAGAATTGCCAATTCCACACTTCGTTCGAGTATTCGACGTATATCTTCCGCGAGGGATCGAGCTTTTCTTTGAACATTTTGGCCATCTCGGTGATGTATTCCTCGGTGGCAAGGTGCGGGACGCTAATCCAAACGTCCGTCTTCGTCATGTTCGCGAGCTGGATGATGATTTCCAACGCGACCCCTCCGGAATACATCCGCCGGTATTCATTGGCCGGTGCGCCCCACCGCCCGATGGCGTCCCCGCCATGGCCGATCATGGTGTAAAAGTCCACCGGCTTGCGATCCGCCCACTCCTCCTCCAGCGAATTGTTGGTGGCTGTCCAATCCATGTACCGTATCGCATGCCATTGTTTGACATATTTCAGAAAATCATCCCGGAAAGGATTGGCGGCGAGGTCGGCATTTTCATCCTCCAGGCGGAGAATACGGATGTTGCGGATCGGATTCTCCTTCGCGGAGCGTTTGATGCCGAATCCCTCCAGCGCGTTGTCCGATCCCGTGTTTTTGAGTTCGATCTCGATCCGGCCGGGTTCCGAGCTGACGAATTTCGTTGTGAGGGCCGGGACAATTTCACCGTCCCCCTCGTAGAGCAGGACGTAGCGGCCGGGTTCGGTCGAATTCGGAATCACTGTGAAGACCATCTGCTCCGCCTCGGCTCCCTCCGGCCGGAACGGGATTTCGGTGGGATATCCCTGTTTGTTGTAGGACATCTTTGCTTCCAGGTTGGTCGTCAGCGGCCCGCTTCCGTCGGCATTTCGCGTCGACCAGGCACGGGCTCCCCACATCAGGTTCTTGAAAGGAAATCCGGGGTTCCAGTCCGTAGGTGACGCGAGATTCATGCCGATGGGCATCCGGCCGGAATCGGGTCCCGGAGATTCTGCCGATACGTGGAAGAGCGAAGCGAGACCGATGGCTGCCAGCACGAACCTGCGGAGGGGAGAAAAATTCATCTTTCTGAAAGTAATCACCCAGTTCCCGGCAACAAGGACCCAACAGTATAAAACCGTTTACTTTTCTTTGGTTCAGGCACTGTCGATACCGCGAATCTGCAGGGCAAAGGCCGCATGGGTTAAGGCCGCGGGATGAACGGATTTTTCGAAAGACTTGCGGCGGTGCGGTCCGGAAGCCTCGTTGCCTCTTGCCAGCGAGGCAATGGAAATGGCTCCTTAGGTTTGTGAGTTATCAGACGATTTTGGACCGCCGGAATCTCCAGCTTGGCCGCCTGTTTACGGCGGGGAATGATGACTTGGTCATCCTCGTGCGGCGCATGGGCGAGGACCCGGCGTTTTTCGATTTCAACCGCATCCAAAACTACGGCCGCTATGTAGGGCCGGATGATTATGTCATCGAGTGCGTGGTGAACACCAAGCCGCCGGTCACGCGCCGGGACGGGCGGCTGCGCCTCGGGGTGCCGGTGGCATTGCTCGGCGACCGGGACACGCTCGAGGTCGGTGTGCGTGTGGCGGGGCCTTACCTTGCGATGATCGTGGAGGGGGTGATCGTGGACGAGGAGTGGCCGGCGGGTCCACCGGTTGTTCCGAACAGCAATTTTCCGGGCGAACTTCCCCCTTTGCCGCCCCTCACCCAGTATTGGATTCCCCCGGGCCACAACTGCTGGGCGGGCGACGCCATGCTGACTGCGGCGGGCGACACGCTGCACCTTTTTTGGCTGGTTGACCGGCGCACGCACGGGTCGAAATTTGGCTGCGGCGGGTGTTCGTTCGGCCATGCCTCGACAAAGAATCTCGCGGCGTGGACGCACCATCCCCTCGCCTATCCGCTCACGGAGTATTGGGAAGCCGCCTGCGGGACCGGGTGCTGCGTCGTGAAGGACGGCATTTATCACGTTTACTCGAACCCGCTCACCGAACGGCTGAATCTGCAGGAGAAACATCCGACCGGTGCGTATTTGGCGACCAGCGCGGACGGCGTGCATTTCACCAAACAAGGGAAAGCGGTCGGGCTCGATGGCGAGCCAGGCATCCTTTGCGATGAAAACGGACTCTGGCACGCTGTCGCCGTATCCAAGCATGCCGACGGTGTTTGGCGCAGTTCGCGTTACGAGTCCGAGGACCTCCGCACATGGCGGATGGCGGACCCCGATTTTCTGCCCGAGCCGGGGTGGCCGACCTCGCGCACGGTGTTCAGCTCTGAATGCTTCAATTGGTTTCGTTGGCGCGATTGGTTCTACATCATTGGCGGGCGCACGGGGTTCTGGCGCTCAAAGAGCCTGCTGGGCCCTTACCTCTCGACGAACGATTCCGGGGGTCCGGCCAACGACATTTACGACGGCCTCTGCGTGCCGCAGGTGACGGTGTGGGGCGATCGTGCGATTCTCGCCGGTTGGCTTCCGCGCAATGAGAAAGACTGGGCCGGGTGCCTTGTCTTCCGGGAGTTGCGCCAGACGCCGGACGGGGATCTCGAAATGTTCCGCCTGCGCGAGGTGCTCCTGCCCGAGGGGGCCGAGATCCACCAGGTCGAGCTGATGCCGGAAACAATCCGCGAGCTGGCCGGGCCGCACCTCGACTACCGCTTCGACGGTCCCGTGGCGGCCGAGGTTGTGCGCGTGTATGAACCAAAGAGCGATACGACGATCTTCGATTTCGAGCTCGCCGGAAAACGCACCCTGATCCTCCGACGGCCCGGCCGGGCCGGGATCGACGCCGCGCTCGGAGGATGACCGGCGTTTGGTCAAAAGCCGGAACCGGACAATTCCTGGGAAACGACGAAGCGTTTCCCTCCAGCTTCAGGGCTGGAGGATAATCGTCCCGAAGGCCGAAGAGTTCTCCGGGTTGGCGTCGCTGCCCTGCCAGCCGGTCCGGGTTTGATCGCCGTCCTTGATGTCGAGGTCGTGGTTGACGATATCAAACCCGATCACAGCGCCGGCGTAGGCTTGGTCCTTTTTGGCGCGGTCCTCCGTTTGCCTGGCCGCGCCGATCTTTGTGAGGTCGAACTTGCCCTCGAGGATGTAGCCCTTCTCTGTCCGACGCGCTTGAAAGCCAGCTGCACTGAACGGGACGATATTGAAGTTGCGGTCGTCATTCCCCTGCTGGGTCGGGCCGATCACAATCCGCCGGTCGTCGAAATTGTAAGTGTCTTCCCGGTTGTTGAGTCCGTCGAAATAGAACGCCACCGCGTCCATCGTGTGGTGGGCCTTGCCCCACCCTTCCTCGGTAACAATATCCGGATCTTCGACCTCGACGGCAACATAGAGCGTGTTGCCGAACCACTGGAGGTCGAAACCGGTTGTATTGTCGGACTCGCCGGCGAAGCGCTTCTTCAGCCCATGATCGAGCTGCCATCCCTCGGCCGGATCCAGCACGCCGTCGACCTTCGGCGCGGCCGCCGCCTGCCGGACGAGAACGACGCGCGAAAGATCGGCGGCTGCGATTGTGCCGGAAAAGGCCTTCGTGTCCGATTCGGGCTGCCCGCCATCGCTGTCAGAAACCTTCACCGTAAACGCATAGCTTCCCTCGCCTCCGGGGGAACCATAAAGCCGTCCGCCTCTCTCAAGAACCAAGCCGGACGGCAGAGAGCCCTCGGAGACCGACCAATTCGGGGCACCATTTCCGCCGGTTGCTTCCAACCACAGATCAATGAATGCGCCTTGGGCCAGTTCCGGAAGAGTGGCGGTGACCACCTTCGGCGCCTCGTCGGAAACGACCTCGAGCGACAGTTCGCGAGTCGCCACGGACCCGGCAGAATCCGTCGCTTGCGCCGTGAAGGAAGACCGGCCCTTGGCCGTGGGCGTGCCCTGCAGCGTACCGTCGGCTGTCAGCGCGATACCCGAAGGGAGTGCCCCGCCCGCGACAGACCAGGTGTAAGGCGGCTGGCCGAAGGCCGCTTCGAGCGAGGAGCGGAACGGTTCGTTCTCCGGCGCGGAAGAAAGTCCGGACGTCGTCACAACCGGCGGAGTCCCGGCGAGGACGCCGGACGCGGGTTCGCCGGTGACGGCTTCCCAAGCAGTTTCCTGAATGATCCTTGCCAGCTCAGGAGAGATCTCCAAATAGTCCGCATCCGTTCCCATCTTGCCTTGATAGGCTCCGACCGGAAGGCCGACGGGGGATTTTCCAAAGAGCGTCGCGTAGAATGTCGTCGCGACGAGATACGACCCGATGTTGTTGACATGGACGCCGTCGGAATAGAGGTCCCATGCGCTGCGGATTCCGGGGACGAGTCCGAGCTGCGCTTTTCTGTGCAGTCGATCCATGGCCTGACCGACGGGAATGAGGAAGACCTGAGATCCTCTCTCTGTTCCGCGCAACGCCTGCAAAACGGGTGTGTATTGGGTGTCCCGCCACTCGATCCATCGATTCTCCCAGTCCTCACCCAGCCGGCTTGGCCACTGCGCATAGACATACACCCGGCCCTCCGGACTCCCTTCCCAGAAAGCATTTGCATAATGCAGCGCCGCCTCGGACTCTCCCGGCCGGAAGGGCTGGAGCGTCAGGGCGTTCCATTGGAAGTTTTTGAAGGCATCTTCGGGATAGCCAAACTTAGGAACGATAAAACCGTCCTTCGGGTGATCTTTGTGCCAGATCAGAGACGCCCCGGGTATCATCTTCCTCGCATACTCGACAGTGATTCCTCCCTCTTTGCTGAGAGCCACCCAGTCATCATATTTGAGTTCATCCGTCAGGCTGTTGCCGATGAGATAGACGCGTGTAGTCCCTTCAGCTACCGGCTCCTGCGCCGGGAGCGGAGAAAAAGAACCAATCAAGACAAGGACAAGGACAGTCAAACGTTTCATAGGGAGAGAAGTGAGGAAGTTACGGTTTGTCAGAGCAAAGTCAAAGGGCGCGGTGCTGCGGCAATGAACGGATCTTGCGCATTCACCGCGAGACCTACCCCGCGACGGCCGAAGCGAACGACAGAGGCGGGTGGAATTCCGCCCTTCCCAGATCAACCGCTTTCGCATTGCCCGTGGAATGGTAGGGCAGACGTTCGACCGACTCGATGTCGTCCGCCATTTCAAAGTCTTCCAAGGCGTCCACATGGGCGGGCGTTTCGTTGACGTGCTCCACAATCGGACAACGCAAAAGGATCCGGGCACCACTTTTTCGGAGGATGGAAAGATTCTCGAGGATCAGGTGCCCATCCACACCCGTCCACCGCCGGTATTCGTCCGTTCCGGTTGCTTTGTAGTCAAACTCCCAAATATCTACGAGCGGGAGAAGAACGTCCAGGTAACGCGAAGGAAAGTGCCCGCAGGTGTCAAGGCAGGTGCTGATGTTCCGTTCCTTGGCCGCTTGAAGAAGGGCGACACAAAAATCGAACTGCGCGGTCGGCTCGCCGCCCGAGATTGTCAGGCCTCCACCGGTGGCGTCGTAGAAGGCCCGGTCGGCCTCCACAGCGTTCATCACCTCCGCGACGCTCATCTTCCGGCCGTAAACTTTTCCGCTCTGCCCGGTCTCAGGGAAAGGGCTTTGGGATTCGGGATTGTGGCACCACGCGCACCGCAGCGGACAACCCTTGAGAAAAACAGTCGTCCGCAGACCCGGTCCATCATGGATGGCGGCTCTCTGGATATCAAAGACGGTTCCGGTGAGAGCCATTAGTGGAGGGTTCGTTGAAGGACCTCGCATTGTGCATCGCGCGGAAGATCGATGAAGCGGATGCTGAAACCTCCCACGCGCACGAGGAGATGCGCCCATTTGTCCGGCTCGCGCATGGCGGACTCGAGATCCTCGCGCGAGACGACGGTGATCATCGCCTGCGTGCCGCCTTGCGCGAAGTAGGCGCGAAGGAGTCCGTCGAACTTCGGGCGCGTGTCGGGGCGAAACCACTCGCGCGTGAACTTCATATTCTGCACGGCTCCGGCATGGATCGACGGATCGAGCCGCGCGAGGGAATTCAGAAAAGCCGTCGGGCCGTTACGGTCCGAACCGGGTGTTGGATTGTTCCCGTTGGCGAGCGGCTCCCCGGCCCTGCGACCCTCGGCGGAGGCTCCGACGCAGCGACCGAGGACCACGTTCGCCCAGTTGTTGATGATCACCACGAGGTAGGAATCGAGGCCATGGAGGGCCGCGCGGTCGCGGGTGAAATGACAAACGTGATCGTGGACACGCCGGGCCATGGCATCCGCTGTGGCCTCGTCATTTCCATACTTGGACACTGCGAGACAAAGCCGACGTATTTCTTCGTGTCCTTCGAAGTTGGCGTCCAAAATGGCCACCAGTTCGCCGAGGGCGAGTTCACGCCGATCAAAGACCAATTCCTTGATCACATGCAGACTGTCCGCGGCGTTTGAGTTGCCGTAGGTTTCCAGCGTGCCGCCGAGGTGACGAAGCCCGCCATCGAGTAGGCCTTTGCCGCGTTCCAGGCAGTCACGCATGAGCATGGACGCAAAGAGAAAGACAACGTCCGAGGACATGGATTCATAGCCGATCTTCTGAGTTCGGGCGAGAGCGTCCACAAAGAGCTCCACCACGGTGGCGTAGGCCTGCCAGACTTTTTCAAAGGAATCCAACGCCGCGGGTTCGGGAAGATCGAGGATGCGCCGGCCGGTGGCCGGGTCCACTCCGCCATGGAGGGCGACCTCGAGTGCCTTCGACAGGTTGATCACGCCGTTGGGTGTGCCGAGACTGAACGGTCCGAGAACGTATTCCCCACACCCGAAGGGCGTGTATTCCGCAGCCAGGTCGTCATCGACACCGAACGCCGCCGACACCGCCGGGATGTTCACGTCGTCATTGTAGAGCATCGGGTACGTGCAACCCTCCCCGATCGCGTCGAGACCGCGTTCCCAAAGCACGGGAGCCTGGCCCGAGTAGAAGCGAAGCGTGAGCTGCGGCTGATTCAAACGCACCCGTCTCGTGGCTTCGATGGCAAGGAGCGCGAAGCGGTCTGCCGCGGCCTCGTTCGGGCGTCCGCGGCCACCGACGATCACGCGATTATTATACTGGTTTGTGTAGCCGTGAATCAGGCGCCAAAGCGAACACGTCAATTCGAGCGCCTGGTCTTCGGAGAGTTGGCCTGCCTCCAGATCCGCGACCAAAAACGGCCCGAGGGCTACATCGAGGCGACCGAGATTCCAAAGACCGGAGTGCAAAACCCAAAGCCACATCACCTGAATGGCCTCACGGAGTGTGCGGGGCGGCCTCTCCCGAATCGCCAAAAGAGTCTCCCGAACCTCCGGCACGATCCCCTCCAGACCGGCATACTGATCGATCGAACGCTGCAAGATGCGGACCGCGCGTTCCATGGCGGCGCGCAGGCGGGGGTCCGCCGCGGAGTTGCACCGTTCGACGATCCCGCCGAGTCCTGCCGAAAAGAGAATGCCAAAATCCGGAACCATTCCGCCGATGCGGTAGAGGGGAAAGCCGACTCCACTTTCGGTGAACCACTCATCACTCGGAAGGGTCGATGCGATGGCCGGTGGATACGCCGCGCGGGCCCGTGCCTGCGACGTGCGCGTCCTCCAAAAATCAGCCAACTCGCGGCAAAGAGCGGCTTCCTCGGGGGTGCATTCGGGATGGCGGCTCCACTGTTCGAACCCCGCGAAGTCGAAATACCATCCCATTCCCGCGGGTTCCGGGCTGACGCCGACCGGCGTGAAGAGGATGCGGCCCACAAAGAGGTCGCCGGGCTCCGGCGGTTGCAGGCACGCGGGGAATTGGAGCTCGAGCATCTCGGCTTCGCGCGATGCGGTGTCCAAAGCCTCCACCTCGCGGAAGCGAGTCGTGAACCGCCGCGCGTAATCGAGCGAGGCGCGGGCGGCTTCGGGCGTGGCAAAGTTTTTTTCCTGACTGATCTCGGTCAGCGTTTTCATAAGTTACCTCCGGGGTTTTTAAAGAGGCGTTGGAGGTGATGGAGCATGCGAACGTTGACCTCCCAGGCATCGGGTGGCTGGCCCGTAGGTCCGGCGGGCATGTAGGGCGGCGGTCCGGCCTCCGGCGTGATCACAAAAAACGGAACCCCCTCGGAGCGGGCGTTTTCGAGCGCCGCCCGCCAGAGGTTTTCGAATTTCGCGAGCGTCTCGAGGCAGTTCTCGGCAAATGGGTCCGGCAATTGCGGGCCTTGTTCAAATCCGACCCGCGCGTGCAGCGAGCGGGCGCGCCGGACCGCGGCCGCCACCGCCTCGCGCTGGTCGGAAAGGTCGCTCTCATGTACGCAAAACCAATGCGAAAAGTCCCCATTGAGCCAAAGACCGGGCAATTCATCCAGGTATCCCTTGGTCACATGCGCGGCAAAGAGCGCGCGCCCGCGGTGGGTTTCGTGAACGAACAAAACCCCGGCGGCCTCCGCGAGCTCCGCCGCCTTCTGAAAGATCCGCACATTGTCACCGAAGGGAAAGTGATCGCGCCCGGTGTGGCAGTTGATCATGAGCGGTTCGGCCTCCACTGCATCATCGAACCGCTGCTTCAGGCTTTCCAGATGTTCCTCCGGCGAGGAACCGTCGGTGGATATTTGTGCGACCAGTCGGAGGCCCGCCGAGGCGGTTTGGTCACGAACCTCGCGCGCAGGAACTGTCAGGGCCGGGAGGTAAATTTCGACCGCATCAAAGCCGTCATCCGCCGCGCGTCGGAGAAAGTCTTGGAGAGGCGATTCCCACACTTCCCACTTTGACTTTCCGAAGTGGATCGGGCACTCGGCGCGCGGCGTCATAACTTAATGGGCTTTGAATCCGCGGCGACGACGTTCCTCAATGACGTGCGAATAGTCTTTCGAGGGATCCGCGAGATCTTGGTCGAGGAGATTGCGGCCCCGTGCGAGATACATCAACTGGCGGTCGGCGTATTCGGGATTCAATCGTGACGAAGCGGGAATAAAGCGAAGCGTCCAGCCGCAGCGGCGCATGTCGGAGGTATTCGGCGGGCTTCCATGCTGGGTGCGCGCATCGTGCAGCGAGCAGTGATTGCGCTGGAGTTCGCAAGGGACGGCCAATTCGTCGCGGCGGTCGGCTTTTACGATCTCGGTCTCGAAGACGCTCTTCGTGGTATCGACGTTCTCGTAATCCGAGAACCCTTTTTTGCCGGTGTTGTGCGAGCGCGGGATCACATACATGCAGCCGTTCTTCACCGTCGAGGGATCCAGCGCGAGCCAGACGGTGGCGACTTCCATGGGGTCGAGGAGAGCTCTCCAGTAGGCGCTGTCTTCATGCCAGGGAACGCGGCGTCCGTCGCCTCTCGGCTTGCAAATGAAGTGCGTCGAAAAGAGGAGGATGTCCGGACCGAGCAGCGGCTCGACCAGATCGACGACTTCCGGGGCGAGCGCCCATTCGTTGAGAGCCGGATCCCCGAAGTGCGGAGTGTCCATCGCCTCCGGCCGCTGGTCCTTTGGCCAGCGTTCCAGAAGGCCCTCGAAGTGATTGAAGAGCCGCTCGAATTTGGATTCCTCGAAAACCGGCCCGGTCGGGAGACAATATCCCTCGGTCCGATACTGTTCAATTTCGCTGGCGGTGAGACGTGGTGTGGTTGTGGTTGACATGCTGGCAACATCTCACACCGCCCGCCGCCCTGTCGTCCGCCGACGGAACAGATTTGTATACTTTTTTGATATCCGTCCGCGAGGCCGCTTGTTTACCGAATGACCCGGCAGTGCTCCCGTCGGAAAACGGCCGGAGTCGTGCCGTGCAGCTTGCGGAAATGCCGGTGGAAGTTCCCGAGATTCTCAAAGCCGGACATCAAAGCCACTTCGGCAATCGAGTAGCCGGTGGCCTCAAGGAGCCGTCGGGCGCGTTCCATCCGGCGGCACAGGATCCACGCCGAGGGTGGCTGGCCGAGGGTGGCCCGCATCGCCCGCGCCAAGTGGGCCGGACTGCAACCTGCGCGGCGGGCCAGTTCGCGCGGGCCCATCGGCAGGGTTTCCTCGTCCTGCTCGAATTCAATCAGGGCCCCGCGCAGCCAGGCCGGTATCCCCGAGTAGGCACGGTGGCTGCTCGGGTCGGCCAGGATCAATGCGAGTCCGAGCAAAAACCAGTCCCGCGTCTGCGCATCGCGCCGACCGAACAAGGCTGTGCGAAACAACTGGGAAATCTGCTCCGCAGCGGGTGGAGGGGGCTTCGCCGTGGGAGGCAGCGGAGCGTCCTCGTCGAAGAACCCATGGTCTTTCCATACGTAGCGCGAGAAAAGCTGCCGCCACGCTTCGCGGGGAAAGGCGACATTGACGATGGCGAAGGGTTCACTCGACGGCGTAGCCGAAAACCCATGCTGATCGCATGGGCGGACAAAAACAACCTCACCGCTGACCAACGAAACTTCTTTTCCGTTGCACCAATGTCGCCCCACGCCCGAGTCCACACGGAAAACCTCGTAGAAGTCCTGCGTGTGCCGGTTCCATCGTGAGCCCGCCGAGCGGCCTGCATAGGCGACGTGGCATGCTTCGTCGTGACTGCAGAGAGTTCGCCATCTTAAGTGCTTCATCGGAGTCTCCCGAACCTAAGCACGGGCAGCACAACGCAAAAGCCGGAAACACACCGTCTCCGGAAAAGAACAATCTCCGAAAATCCGGGCTTCCAGTAAGACGAGTGATCGAAGCCCGTGAACCGGGCCGACTTCCAACCTTCCGATTAAGTGCCGGTGCAAGCGAAATGTCTGTTGCGCTTCAGCTAAAACTGTTAATGCCCCGGACAATGAAAGAGCGCGTGAGCATGAAAATGATCGCCCAAGAGCTGGGTGTATCCATTGCAACGGTTTCGCTGGCCCTCCGGAACCGGGGACCGATCTCGGAAAAAACAGGGGAGGAAATCCGTGCCTATGCACAAAAGATCGGCTACCAGCCCAATCCCCTCCTCGCTTCGCTGGCTTCCAAGCGATTCCGTGCCTCCGAGGCCGCGAAGGGCACGCCCATCGCGATTTTCGATTTTCCGAACTTCCGTGGTCGGAATGCACACAGCAGTCAATACCACGACCCGCTGGTCGCGGCAGCCGAGCAACTTGGTTACGCCCCTCACATTTACACCTTTCCGCGCACCGGATCGAAGCAAGGGCTCGCGAGGGAACTTTATTTCAAGATGATCCCCGGCATCATCATCACCGGGACGCTCGATCCCTCCATGCTCGGCGAGGACTTTGACTGGAACCAGTATTCGGTCGTCCAGTGCGGCCGATGCCAGCGTTCGCCGAATTTCCACACCACCCGCTCGAATATCTTCCAAGCCGTGAAGGAGGCGTTCAGCCAACTCTTCGCGCGGGGCTACCAGCGCATCGGCTGTGCATTCGGACGCCATGATCTGCCGGTGGAAGACGACGAGGCCCGGTTCGGCGCGGCGATCGCACTCGAGCACTCGTACTTGGCCAAATCAAACCAACTCCCGATTTACGAGGGGGACTTCGGCGATCAGAAGGCCGTGGCGAAATGGGCGAAGGCCAACAAGCCGGACGCGGTGATCGGTTTCTCGCCGGCCTTCCACTGGTTCCTACTCGACGCCGGCTACGAGATCCCTGAGGAGTTGGGCTTTGCATCCCTACAGATCATGCCGAAGGACGCTGTATCGGAGATTTCGGGACTTCATCAACAACCGCAGGAGGTCGCCCGTCAGAGTGTTTTTCTCCTCGACCAACTCATCACCACGCGCGAACGCGGAATGGTGCAGCACCCGCTGAACATCCTGGTACCGTCGGTTTGGCAGGAGGGCCTGACGCTCCGTCCGCTGGAGGAGGCCGCCACGGTCCGGGAGTCCAAGCCGGTGCGCCCCCGGAAGCTCGCGGCGCGCAACTAAGCTTCGGAAGCTGCAGCTTCACGGCGGCGGGTCAGTTCGGCTTTGATCTCTTCGAGCTTGGCGCGGGTAAGGGGGTATCTCCAAAGCAGCAGCAGGCTCAGGAGCAGAAGGATGCCGGGGACAAAGGAAAACAGGATCCGCATGTTCATAATGCTCTCGGGAGTCTGGGCGGCTCCCGCTGAAGCGTCGAAGCCGGCGACCACGAGCGCGACACCGGCCAAGACCGGCTGGAGGGTGAACATGGTTTTCATGAGGAACCCACCCACGGCACCGAACATCCCCTCGCGCCGCGTGCCGTTCCGGAGTTCGTCCACGTCGGTGACATCCGCAATCATCGTCGGCAGGATCGTGTAAACGCTGCTGATTCCGACGGAGAAAAAGAAGGGAAGGATAAGCTGGAGATAAGGTGCCGCCGGCGTCACCAGAAAAAAGTTCAGCATGGTGCCGATGCTCATCCAAATTACAGCGTAGCGCAGGGCGCGGTCTTTCCCGAGAACACGGCAGGCCCAGTTCACCAGTGGCAGGGCGGCAAACGCCAGCAGCGTCGCCAGCGTTCCGGCGTAGCCGGCGAGGGTCGTTCCCGCGAGGGCATCGCCGGAGAAGACCCAGTAGATGTTCAGCATCATGGCGAACTGCGAGAAAATGCCGTTCGTCAGCGAGATGAAGATGAAGAGCCCGACCACGCGCACGAAGTGGATGTTTTGCAAAGTGAGCAGGATCGAACGGAAGAGTCCCGGACCCTTGAACCCTTTCGACACGGGAACCGCCGCGTGTTCGTGCGTTTTGGTCAGGAGCCCGATCAGGCACGGAATGCCGATCACGGCGACGAAGACGGAGAACCAGAAAAGGCCGTCAATCACCGTGTAAAACATCGGAAGAAAGCAAAACGGGACGAACCATGGCTGGAGTAGTCCGATCGCTTTGTTCAACGCCGCCTGGTAGACATAAACCCGTGTCCGACCATCGTAGGATGCGCACAACTCCATGCCGAGCGCGGTGTAGGGCACCAGATAGACCGTCGTGAACACTGTGAAAATCAGGCTGCTGATCAGCATGTAGATGGCGACCGTGCGGTGATAGGCATTTTCCTGCGAAAAGAAGGCGGTAAACCCGCTGGTAAACGCCGCGAGCGCGTGCGGAGCCCGTGGGGCGGGTGTTGGAGCAGGGTTGGCCTCCCCTTCGGCGTCGGCGTTCGAAGTGGCGGTGGATTGCGCGACGAAGCTGGCATTCGTCCGCAGCGACTCGTCACGGGGAAAAAACGAATACGTCGCGATGAGGGTGAGCATGAAGCCGACGCCTCCGATGAGGATGAATGGCTTCCGGCGTCCCCAGCGCGAGCGGGAATTGTCGGAAACGTAAGCCATGACAGGATCGGTCACGGCGTCCCATGCGAGTTTGATTGCAAAGATGAACCCGATGACGATTGGGTTCATTCCGAGCGCGACGATGGTCAGGGTATTGAGGAGATTGAACGCATTGTTCCCGAGTGCTCCGGGGAAGGCCCCGGCAGCATAGAAAACGATGCTGCTGCGCGTGGCGTCCCGTTCTTGGGAAACGGCGGGTGATATTGGGGAGTTATCGGACGACATAAAGAGCAAGCGGGCCGCATGGGCACGGATCGCCGGATCCGACGAAGTCGGTTACGCTTCGCATTGCACCCCCGGGGAGTCGCAGACCGTTTGTGAGATATTGTTCACAATCTCGACGCCCTCGGGAGCGTGGATGTCGGCGTCGATGCGACCGTTCACGCGTTTCCAATCGACCTCGATCCAGCCGCGCCGGTGGGCGATTTTTCCGGAGGCGCGGGTGATGCCGTGAACGACGGGTGAGAAAACCAAGCGGTCTGGATTTCCGGCGGCGGGCCGGAGCCCGAGAACGTAGCGGGCGGCGTAGATCGCCGGTGCTCCCACCCAGCTGTGGCAGAGGCTGCCCACATTTCGTTCGACTCCGGAGAAACACTCGGGGAGCGTCTCGAGGCCGAGCCCCTGAAGGTATCCGTAATGCTGTGCGATGAGTTCCTCCGCAAGGTCGGGGCGACCGAGGTCAGCAAGTGCGGGCAGGAGGAAATGAAAGATGAACAGTTCGAGGTGTCCGGACCCCTGCCCGTTCTTGATACCGCGCGCGAGATTCGAGCGCAGGGCGGGTTCGATTGCCCGCAGGATTCTCTGCCTCTGGTCGTGAGTTCCCCATGCAAAAGCCAGCGCGAGGGCGTTGGCATGAAGGCCCGGCGTGGTCGCACCAAGCGCCGGGAGGAGTGTTCCGCGCTCGTCGCTCCAGAGCATGTCGCCAATGGCGGCGTCAACGCGGGCGGCTTCGGCTTCAAAAAACGTGGCGTCGCAATCCCGCCCGAGCAAGGCGGCCAGCGCGGCGGTGGACCTCGCCGCCCGCAAACGAAAAAGATTCAACAGCGCGTTTGCGCGGCCCTCCCGCTCGGAATTCAGGACGCCCCAGTCGATAAAAAGTCCGGGACCCTCCTTGTCCCACAGGCCGTGGTCACCGCATTTCCACGCTGTGCTGGACCAGATCGCCTCGATTGTCGGCCACATTTCCGCCACCGTCTCCAGATCGCCCGTCATCGCATGGTAATCCTCGACGATCGAAATCCAGAGAAGCGTGAAATCCTCCAGCGGATGCCGCAGCCAGGCCGGGGCGACGGCGGGAAGGAGTCCGTCGGGAAATTGCGCTTGGGCGAACACGCGGATTGCTCGACGCGCAGTGGTGTGCAGGTCGCCGGTGAGAAGGTTCTGTAGGAAAAGGTTCACCCGCAGGTCGCCTATGTAAGTGCCTCGTTCACGCCAAGGTGAATCCGAGTAGGCGTCCTCGGTGGAGGCGATCAATGTTCGCATCGAGGCCGCCCAACTCCACTCCAGCGCGGGATGGTCACAACGGAATCGGGTGCCGTCCGGCCCAAGAGTGCGACGCGAGCGCACGGCCACCCGCCGCAGTGTCAGCGGGGCCGGACCAGAGGGCGAGCGGAGCGTCGCCTGCAAAAAGCGGCCCCCGCGGCAATGGAAGAGTTCCACCGTCTGCGGTCCGCCTTTCAGGACAAATCGTTCGGCCGAGTCCACGAATGGGTTCGAGAGATAGGGGGCCGCCCCGCCACTCGGGGCCTGCCAGTCGTCCACCGCGACATCCAAAATCGTTCCTTCTGGGGCATCCACTTCGACGATCGGATGGCCCAGGAATCCACCGAGAAACGAAACGCACCATGTCGCCTCCGCAGCCTCGATCGTGGAAACCTCGTGCAGTGCCCCGGATGCCAGTCCGCGCACCGCATCAGCGACCGGCTCGTCCCAGCCCATCATTCGCGCAGGCGTAAGCTTGGACGGATCGCCGTCGCAGAGGGTCCAATCCGCCGGCGGCACCTCGGCCGTTTCAGCGATGGTGCCCAGAGATTCACGCGGTCCGATTGCGGAAAGCACGAGCGGTTGGTCGCACGCCAGATCGCGGCGACCGTGAAGGCTGACCGGCGCATCGGACGGCACGCCCAAACAGTAGACCCAGTTTTCTGACAAAACCTCGAACTCGCCAGTGAGAAGGTTCCAGCCCCCGCGCAGCGGGAGAACGCAATAGCCATGATTCCCGAGCGGCGTGTTGGTATCGACTGGGACAGCCTCGCCGTTGCAGCGCAACTCCGACCAGAAACAACTGACCCGGAGGTCGAGAGCGGTCTGCGCATGGATCCAAGTGGCAAACGCCCGCCATGGACGCTTCGTGCCGGAATTCGGGCGGGTTGCGGCTTCCGGATCGTGCGAAAGAAAACCCACACGGCGTTCGTCGGACTTCAGAGCACCCGCCAGTTCGATGCGGTGAAAATTCTGGATCTCAAATGAAGGTGCGACGCCCGAGTAGGGATGCAGCGGACCCCAGGGAGCGGCTTCGCCGCCGAGCACGACGAGCGGCTTTTTCTCGGCCCCGGAAACCAACCGGCGCGTGTCGCAAATCTCGACCGGATTCTGCGCGAAGCTGAAGAGCGGCGCATCGGCCGCCCACGCATCGAGCTTCCATCCAGTCCATTCCCCCGGCGTCGCCAGATCAACCCCGGCCGATCCACCCCAGGCGATGAATCCCGGCCGGCCGTCGGGCATGGATTGGAACGACGACGCCCCGAAAAAATTCACCTCGACCTCGATCCGGTTCTCACCGGCGCGCAGCCACCGCACCAGATCGTGCGTATCGTATTCCGGGAACTGAGTGACAAAGCGCCCGGGGCCACTCGCGACAAATTCGCCGTTCACCCGAAGCCGGTAGCGGGTGTCGGCAAAAACGTGAAGCGGGAAGGCCTCCGGAACCATGGACAACACCACCGTTCGATCAAAACGAACGAACTGGTTGCGGGACGGCCCGATGCCCTCAAGCCACACAAATTTGGGGAATCCGTCAAAGCAGGAGAGAGAGATCATTTGAGCAGGTTAGCGACCGTCCCGAACGCCGACAAAAACGTGCGAGCAAAAACCGTTTTTCCGATGAGCCGCAGGAAAAAGTCAACCCAATGGGAAAAGCCGGGCGAGGGAAGCGAAGGTAGCTCGCCACGGGAATGCTCAGGGCACAAGTATCGACATCGGGCGCAGAACCCTGCCTTCGCATCTTTCCGCGCTTCGGGCTCCATGCTGCGGCAGGCTGCCTTCCATTGCCCGGTGGTCCCGTTGAGTCAAAAAAGGCAGCGTCAGCTCAGCTCGACCATCTCCATGATCTCGAGACCGGGGATGCTCAGCTCAAGCCAACCATCGGCCACGTGCAAAGGGATCTCGGCGTTGTTGGAGGCGAGTCTCGCACGGGTGGGTGCGAAGCCGATAGGGAGCGCTGCGCGCACGCGAATCGTCGACACGGGAACCGGCGGCTGTTCCTCGGAGTAGTTGACGAAACTGAGGATCCAGGCGGATTCCTGTGTGGAGCGCATCCAGGTGATCTCAACGCAGCAGGGGGCGCACGTCTCAATCTGGTTTTCCTTCGGCAGATGGGCGCGAAGGAGTTTGCCGCCGTAGGCCTTGTGAGCGTGGTTGGGCAGGGCAAGAAAGTGGGAGTAAATGTAGAGGCAGGCTCCGCGCCCGAAGCACTGAAAGGTGATGGCGGGCGAGTCGGTTACGACGGACGAGGGGTTGCAGTGGTGCGAGGCGTAACGTGCCGGGTCGCCGGGGTCGAAGTGGGGGACAGCGACGTAGGCGAGGGGACGAGCCGTGGTGGCCTCGACAAACCATGCGTGTTCGCTGGACCAGTGCGGCGCGTGCAGGTGGGAGAGCGAGTAGCCGGTCTCGGGTTCGTGGATGGCGTGGTGCCCGGGTGTGGCGCGGCCGGTCCATCGGACGCCCAGAACATCGGCGAGTTGGAAGTCGGGGAACTTGTGACCACTCAGGTCGTAGAGACCAACATTGCCGGTGGCGACGAGGAGACCGCCGTCGCGCACGAAGGCGCGGATTTCCTCGGCTTGCTCAGGGGTGAGGCAGACGCAGTTGTTGAGGACGAGGGTATTGACGCCCGAAGAGCCGATCTGGCCGGGGGGGACGACGCGGGCCGGAATGTGGTGACGGGAGAGGATTTCCAGGGTGCCGGCGACCTCGTCGGTGTAGCGGGACTTGAACTGGAAGTTGTGAGCGGCTCCGCGGTCGCTCACGAGCGGCGTGCCATTTTCTTTGATGTCGACGCGGGCCTGGTCGTGGAAATAGACGCCGGTGAGCGCATACGGGCGCGGGAAGTGGCGGCGGCAGAGTCGAGTGAACGGCTCGGTACGGGCATGAACCTCGGCGAGGGCATCGTAGACAAAAGTGTCGAGGGTGCCGTCGGGGTTGATGTCGTGGATGCGGAAGGCGGCCCCGCCCGAAGCAAGGATATTGGCGGCCTCGCAGCAGATCGTCTCAACCGCCTTGAGCGACTGGTGGTCGGTGAGTCGCTCGTTGACGGGCGTGAGCATCTCGAAGGGCCAGGCCGACGTGAAGGCACCGAAGACCTTGGCGCTCACTCGCTGATGCAGGCGACCCATGTGAATGTCGCCCGAGGCATAGTCGCTGGCGTCACGGCCGGTGCGGGCGTCCATACCGCATTTGACGGAGCCGAACGTGATAGTCGAGAATTGGTGGGCAACGGTGATGGACGGTTTGGCGCGTTTCGCTGCGTCTGTAACGAAATGGGCGTATTCGGCCATCCAGTCCATGCGGCGGTTGTAAAAGGCCATCCAACCGGGGTCGCCGAGATCGACGGTGAGCGGGATCTCAGCGTTGAACTCGCGGCGCCAGCGTTCGCGGCAGGTGTGGCACAGGCAAAAGTCCGGCCAAAACGTCATGTCAACGTAGACTCCGTCGATGTCGTAAGCCGACAACTCGGCGACCTCGCGGGCAGAGTAGTCGCGGTAGTCCGCGTTGTTGGGGCATGCAAACCAAGTGCGGTTGACGGGCTGCGATTTACCGGGCAGAACCATCCGCCACGCGGGCTTTTCGTTGGTAGGATAGGTGGCCACGATTGAGGTCCAAATGCCGACGATGTCGATGTTAGCCTTGCGCAGGAGCGCGACGGTTTCACCGAAGATGTCGCGACCGTCGAGGTTGGGGTGCATGCGGCCGACGGTGGACTTGAAGAAGGAGTAGCCGAGATGGTTGACGGCGTAGATCATCGCGCAGTCGACCCCGGCGCGCTTCATCTCCGAGACGTATTTCTCGGGATCGTAGCGGCGCATGAACGACGGGTCGTGGTCGGAGATGTGCATGTCAACGAGCATGCGGCTGTAAGAATTTTCAAACCAACGGGTGCGGGAGATCATGACAATATGAATCCCCGAACGCAGCGCATTTGGGAATGGAAGCCGTTGCTAAATTCATGTATGTTGTTGCTCATGCAAAGACGCGAAAGAAAGGACAAAACCGGAGCGACAACGGTTCACAAGACGCGATTCCAGAACTTTGCGATTGTGGCTGTGGAGTTGCCCGAAGGGTGGAGGTATCCCGAGCATGTGCATGACAATGCATGGCAGATATTGCTTGTTCGGGAGGGCGAGGTGGAGGCAATTGTGGACGAGGTGGCCTACCGGGCGAAGGCGGGTGAGTTCTTGATTTATCCTCCGGGTGCAAGGCATGCGGAGCGGTTAGTCACGGCGGGGCCCGCGCGCGCAGTGTACATCGGGTTTCGGGCGCGGCACGAGAGAGCGGATTTGAAACCTCATCTGCTGGACTTGGGCGGACACGCGGCGCGGCTGGTGGACTGGATGCTAGAACGGTCGCCGCCATCGTCCGCGGAGGACTGGACGTTTCTGGACGCGCAGTTGGAGTTGCTGTTGCTGGAGTTCGAGCGACCGACGCGGCGAGACACCTTGGTGGACCGGGTTCGGCACCGTGTGGCGGGCCGCCTTACAGAGACGTGGTCGCTGGAGGTGTTGGCGAAGAAGGAGGGAATGAGCCGTTTTCACTTTGCACGCGTATTTCGGAAGGCGAGCGGGACGACGCCTGGGAGGTTTGTGCGCAGGTTGCGGGTGGACGCGGCAAGGGTCTTGATCGAGGGGACGACTTTGCCCTTGAAGGCCATCGCGGAGCAGACGGGGTTCGCCGACGAGTTTCACCTCTCCAAGACGTTCCGGCAGGAAATCGGCACGCCTCCGAAGCGGTGGCGGAAAGAGCATCCGTTATCGGAGTAAGCGGGGGTGGGAACCGTCGTTGTAGCGGGGTTGGTTGATGATCCCGTTTTGATCAACACCTGGGAGCAAGACACGGTCACCCGTCTGGTGGAGCGGCGTCCTACGTTGCATGCGCGACATCGAAAAAACCGTTCACTGGCTTCCGTTTCCAGTTTGCGTTTAGAAGGAACCGTCGCACGCTCGGAGTTCCCTTTCGCAAGCCATGAACACCGTTAAGCAGCTCCGAACACTCAAGAAGAACACTCAGGCCAAAGTTGAAGCCGAACTCTCCCGCACTGGCGGCCTGCTCCGCCTCGCTCCGGCATGGGTGCCGCGCTCCTTTCTCCAGCCCGGCCTCCGCATCAAGCTCCATCCCGATGACACTTATGCTTACGGATTGGACCGCGGCGGCATTGACGAACGCTGGTTCGCCTCCACCACCGAAACCGCCAACGAAGGTCGCGGCTGGGACGAAGGATTGAGTTACTGCGTCGTCGGCAAGGAACGCTTCACTCTCCGACAGGCCGTGGCCGACTGCGGTGCCACGCTGGTCGGCAAAGCGATTTGGAAGAAGCACGGTCGGTGGCCCGTTTATTCGAAGTTCTTCGACAACATGGGCCCGATCCCGCACCACATGCATCAATCGGCCAAGCAAGCGAAGCTTGTCGGTCAGGAAGGCAAACCCGAGAGCTATTATTTCCCTCCGCAGCACAACAATGTCGGGAACAACTTCCCGCACACGTTCATGGGTCTCGAGCCCGGCACCACCAAAGCCCAGGTTCGCAGATGCCTTGAGAACTGGAACAAGGGCGACAACGGTATCCTCGACCTCAGCCGCGCCTACCGCCTCAAACCCGGTTCCGGCTGGCTGATCGATCCCTGCATCCTCCACGCGCCCGGCTCGCTCTGCACCTATGAGCCGCAATGGGGCAGCGATGTCTTCGGCATTTACCAAAACCTCGTCGAAGGCCGGTCCGTCCCGTGGAGCATGCTCGTGAAGGACATGCCCAAGAACAGGCATCGGGATCTCGACTTCATCGTCGATCAGCTCGACTGGGACAAAAACACCGACCTGCACTTCAAGGACAACCATTACCTCGAGCCGGTCCCCGTAGCGGACACGCGCAGCGAGGGGTATGTGGATCGCTGGATCGTTTACGGCAAGGTGGATGGCGAGCAGTTCTTCACTGCCAAGGAATTGACGGTCGATCCCGGCGTCAAATGCACGATCAAGGACGCCGGTGCCTACGGTCTGATTTGCGTGCAGGGGAACGGCAAGATCAACGGCCGGCCGCTCGTCAGCCCGAAACTCATCCGCTTTCACGAACTGACCGAGGACGAATACTTCTGCACCGAGGACGGAGCAAAGAACGGTGTCACCTTCGAGAACTCAAGCGAAACCGAGCCGCTCGTCACGCTCCGTTACTTCGGTCCCGGGGTGAACCCGGATGCGCCGGAGATGGGAGCTTACAAGAAAAACAAGTTTTGAGTCACCTCAGGTCGTGGACTGCGACTGGAAAGGCAGGGACGCCCTTTGAATCTGTGCAAGAGCCGGGTGCTGGAAGGACATCCGGCACGATGAACCGCTACCGCTGATCCCGCGGCGAACGGGTTACTCTGGGCTGCATAGAGTCCGGACGGACGGAGTTCCGGAGTGAGCCATTCGCCTTCGCGGCGGACGATTGGTGCCGCAACGTCTCGCGAAACGGGTTGGAACCGCTATTTGTCCAGTTGATCTGCTCACACCGGCCCGCATCAACATCGCGTGTTCGCGTTTGGGGATGAGGTCGGTTCTGCTCACCGAGGTCGCCGATGAATGAGGGTTCCAGAGCCCGAGTCACTTCATCTGGCGATTTCGCGACGAACAGGATGAGCCTCTCCCGTGGGGGGAAGAAAGGAACTCAAATAATCGGCACTGATCCTGGTCGACTCCAAAGGAGTGGGCAGGGATTCATCCCAGGCCCGGTCGAGTTCGATCGTCAGCCAGCCTTCAAAGGATGCATCCTGCAGGGCCCTGATACAGGCCGGAATATCGAGATTGCCGTCGCCCTTCCCGAGTTCCATGAAACGGTCGGCCCTCCCATCGTAGTCCTTGATATGGGTGTGGATGATTTTGTCCGCAAAGTGGCGAATGAAAGCGACGGCATCGTCTCCACAGGCCGAGAGATGGGCGATGTCGGCGCATAATTCCAATTCGGGCACGCGATCGATGATCTTTCGTGTTTCTGCCTTTGTCTCGCAAATGCAGCCTCTGTGGGGGTGAAAAGCGATTCGCATCCCGTGTTCTTTGGCGAACTTCACCGCGGCCGCGAGGGAACCGGCAAAGATGTCGTAATCAGAGTCATTGGTGTTTCGCCGTGAGTTGCCGAGGAAGCCTCCACAAACCATCAAAACCTCTACATCCAACTTGGCGGCGAAACGAATGGCCCTCTGGTAGTCCTCGGTATTTGGAGGCCAGGGATTGTAGGTGACGGCGGCACCATAGGCGGCGATTTCCAGGCCATAGCCGGCGATCGTGCGTTTTGCTTCGGCCGGGGAGGCAAAAACTTTATCCAGCCCCCCAACTTCGACCCCGTCGCAACCGGCTTCCTTGGCTTCGCTAAGAAACTTCTCAAAGTCCTCCAGGCCGCCAACGGCTTTTGCATAACAGTCCCAATTGCAGGAATTGACAGCAAGTTTCATTGGTTTGGGAGCCTTTCTGCCGGGGAGACAGGGCTTGTCGGCGGTTGAGGCAGGCTTTGCCCGGCACACGTCACATTGGGCGAATCCGGAGCGGTGCCTGCCGGGACAGCGTCGTTGCCGTCGGGAGAACTGTCCACCTTGACAGCACAGCCGCGGACGGCGGATTGCAGTGCGAGTTCGCTGATGAGCACAATTTTTCGCCCGTGGTGCACGTCCGCCTCACTCTCCGCTCTCCCGGCGACGACATCGAGGAAGTGTGCGTGCCGGTCAAAAGCAGCACCTTTCTCGAGGCGATGCTCTTCGCCATTTTGGTCCATCCTGTAGATTTCCGATCCCCATGCTCGGTCATGGGTGCTCCCGATGGATCCGACAATTCCCTTCGAAAAATCGCTGATTTGTGAATTCTGCGAGCACTCTATGGTGCCGGTTGCTCCGCCGGGGAATCCGAATGTCACCCAGAGATGATCATTGGCACGGACGTCATCCGCCAGATCCGCTTGTTTTCGGCAATAGATGGTTTCCGGCATTCCAGCTATGGAAATCATCCAGTCAATTTCGTGGGCCATGAGTTCGCTCATCACCCCGCCGCTTTTTGCGTATTCCCTCCTCCAGTGCCCGTCGGGGATTTTGAGATTGCACAAGCGTCTGCTCCAGATGCTTCGAACCGGGCCGAGTTGCCCGGAGTGCACGATCTCTTTCATGCGGGATGGCACAGCCCCAAACCTTGTGCTGAAACCGACGAAGCTCTTGACTCCGGATTTGTCCACGGCGGCGCAGATGGCATCGGCACCAGCGCAGTCGAGTGCCATGGGTTTTTCGATCCAGATATGCTTCCCCGCACCGGCGCATTCGACAGCTTGTTCCACGTGGAGAAAATTCGGAGAACTGATCACCACGACGTCCACCAGCGGAAGAAACTCGTGGAAATCACGGCACACCTTGGCTTCCTTCGCATCAAGACGGGCGAGGAGGCTTCTCGCGGCCTCCTGGTTCGGGTCCGCCACCGCGCGGAATGACGCCATTCCCGTGGCAAGGAAATTTGCTGCGTTTCCGACACCATTAGGCCCGGCTCCGATGAGTCCGAACCTAATCATGAGGTTTTTTGGATCTTTCGTTGCATCCTACTACAAGCTTGCGCCCATACAAGCGCCGCTGCAATGAGAATCAGAAACCTCGTCATGCCTCGATAAGAAGAAAGCACAATCCGTGAGGATTGCGCTTTCCAACCCTAGGCAGGACTTTCATCCCGCCAAACTCGGGAGATCTCATATATTCGTCCGAGTTCGATTCGTTCAGGCCGTTGCTCTCCGGCGGCGGAAGAACAGGACGGTGGACAAGCCAAGTCCGACGAGCGCCCAAGTGGACGGCTCGGGGATCAAAGCGAAAGAAAGGTCGCCGCTGGCTTCACTGAAGGTCAGAGTCTGATTGTTCGGCACGCTGTCCAACGTCCAGATGCCGGATCCGGCATTCGTCCAGGTTCCGACATATCCCGATCCGCTCGAGGAAATCCCGGCGAAATCGCCAAGCGACGAACCGGTGAAGTTGAACAGGTCGAGCGTCGTGCCATTCGCAATCGTCGTCGCAAAGGTCAGCGTCATATTGCCGCCAAAGGTGGGTCCACTGGCGGTGGTCACATTGATACCGTCGTAACCGGTGCCGCGTACACTGCCTTCGATTTCCAACGCCGTGGTGCTGCCGGAGTTGAGAACGAGCGAGCCGACCGACAAGAGGCCCGGACTGCTGCCCGGACTGCTGCCCGGAGCCAATGTGGCTCCGCTGAGCACGTTCACCGCACCGCCGATTGTTCCGCTCCCACCGAGAATGGCTCCGTTGTTCACGTTCACCGTGCTGCCTGCGGCCAGGGTCCCGTTGACAAGGAGTGTGCCACCGTCGACGGTCGTGTTGCCAGTGTAAGTCTGCGTGCCTGCAATGGCGAGGATTCCTGTTCCCAGCTTGGTGACTCCCTTGGCCACTTGTCCAACTCCAAGATCTGTCGAGTAGGTGAAGGTTCCGGTCGCATTTGTTGTGTCGATCCCGATGGCCGAGCCGGAAGCGAAGCCGGTGCCCGCATTCGTAATCAAAGTATTTACGTTGGCCGCGCTGAACTCACCCGTGCCGCCGACATTCACGGACGCCGTCGCCCCGGAAGCCACAGTGAAGTTGGTGGAGGTGATGGCGGTTGTGCCAGCTGTTGCGTTGTTCCCCATCACGACGGTCCCGTTTTGGTTCAAAGAGTTGATTGTGGCGAACTGAAGCGTTCCCGCATTGACGGCGACGGATCTGAAGCGATTGCTCCCAGAGAGGACCTGCGTGCCCGCACCGGCTTTGGTCAAACCAAATTGCTGAATGCCTGTATTCGTGATACTTCCCGAGAACGTGCTCGTGCCCGACGCGCCGCCGACGGTGAGCGCGACGGCTGTTCCACCGTTGTTGGTTCGATAAACTCCCCCACCGCTCAGGGCTCCGAACGTTTGATTGGCCGACGACTGGTAGGCCGCGCCGGCGCTGATGCTAAGGGCGTTCCCGATGCCGAGTGGGTTGTTATTGATCGTTAAGTTAGCCACCGTTCCGGCTTGGATGGAAATGGGGCCGGTAATTGAGGAGGTCACCGCAGTAGCTGGGGTGAAATTCAAGATACCATCGCCGGTCTTGGTGAAACCAACTGTTCCGGCCAAGGTCGGCGAACTCACCGTGCCCCCGTAGCCCACGGTGACGCCCGACGCGACCTCAAAGGTCGCATTCCCGGTGAGGGTCAGAGTGCCATTGCCGGAAAAAGCATAGGTGCCAGTCAAAAATCGGAGCGTGTCCACTTGGATCGTTGAGTCGGAGATGTTTACAGTCCCCGGAATCCCTTGAAAAATGGCGATGGAGTTCTGGGTCCAGAGATTCAGTGAGGATGTCGGAGAGGCATCCGAGGCGTTCCAGCCCGGCGTGGCGATATTCCAAGTTCCGCTACCACCAATTGTTGTATCACTACCAAACCAATAGAGCGATTGGGCGCGAGCACCAGAGGTCAAGGCCAGAACGGCAAAGAGAATTGTTCCGAGGGTGGTTTTCATGATTTTGAAATTTCGTAGGGATGAAACTATTTGACCTTGGACAAAAATTACCAAATCCCCGGTATCCAGCAATAGGCCAGAAACGGGACCTGTCCCAAGGTCCGGCATTTGTTGCCCAAAAAGCCGCCGCTTTCGTGGCCTAAAATCAGGTAGTTAACGGTTTCCGTTACGGACAGGCCGTTAGCGGGGTTCAGAAGCCCCCTGCCGGGTCTGTCGAGACGGTCCGGCGCGATTTTGGCGGCGGTATCCCGCCGGGATCCGAGTGGGTTTGCTGAGAGTTGTCTGAAAGATGAGAGGTGCCGCGTTGGAGGCGATTTATCGATTGGCCAACGCGCGCGGGCAACGTCAATCCCCGCAGCGGGCTTGGCCTGACCGAGCGACGCAGGCCAAGCGAGAAAGACGCCCAACCCCTGCGAGTCGAGGGAGGGAAAGGCCGTCTGGCGGCGGGGCCTGCTCGGTTACAGGCCGCAAGGGGATGCGCCCTCGCGGGCACCTTGCCATCTGGCCTTTCTCTCCCTCGCACGACACTTCTTATTTCTCAGACACGCTCTAAGAGTTTGATCGCTCGCTCAATGAGTTAACGCTTTTAGTCGCGTCAGGGAATCAAAGGTATTGACGTCGGGTGGCTAAGTCATTTTTGTAACCCCGGCCGAAGGTCTAAGAAATCTTCGCGGGGGGGGGGGGGGGGGGGGGGGGGGGGGGGGGGGGGGGGGGGGGGGG
>CAZEYT010000023.1:0-38526 GCA_964516295.1 uncultured Chthoniobacterales bacterium
CCGCCAACCCGCATGGTTGCCATATCGGCCTCTTCAAACTGCGGAACTCGGGCTAGGCGGGCGTCTCGAACTACCCCCCCCGATCTGACCACACGCGCCGCCGCGATTCTCCGCGCGGAGGGGTCCCGCTTCTGATCCACCAGCCCAGCTACAACCTTTTCGAACGCCACGTGGAAAAAGGCCTCGCCGATGTCCTTCTCGCGGAAGGCTTCGGAGCGATCGCCTTTTGCCCTCTTGCGCAAGGCGTTCTCACCAATCGCTACCTCGACGGCATCACCGAAGGCTCGCGAGCCAGCAAAGCCCATGGGTTCCTGAAGCCCGCCCAGATGACTGAGGAGAAGCTTCGCCGGGTTCGGGCTCTCGCCGCCACCGCCGAAAAGCGCGGCCAGTCCCTCGCCAAAATGTCCCTCGCCTGGGTGCTCTCCCGACCGTCCGTGACCACCGTTCTCATCGGAGCCAGTCGTCCGACCCAAATCAACGAAAACATCGGCATGCTCGCCCATACCGAGTTTTCTCCCGACGAACTCGCCGCGATTGATGCGGCCTGCCTGTAGATTTCCAAATATCAACCCGCCGTCTCGAAGGCGTCCGATGTGGTGGATTTGAATTGTTCAAAGAGATTCTGAATCTCCACGGAGGTCTCCGTGGAAGCCACTCGGGCGGCGATCAGGTAGCTCCCTGCGTGGAGCGCGGTTTCGAAACGTGGAACCTCGGTCTCCGGAATTCCCAACATCCTCAACGAGCCCGCCACATCCGAAGAACCCGCCTCCGGATCGTTCGCTCCCTGACCGTTCGCCGCGCCGACAACGGCACCGGCCGCCGAAGCAAACGGAAGACTCCCCGCAAAAACAAACGGCCCGACAAAAGGCACGGCCATGGTGGCTCCGGAAGCAACCGCTCCGACAGCCCCACCGCGAAGAGCAGCCGAGGTCACACGTCCCGCCGAAGGTCGATCCAGCGTGCGAAGTCCGTCGAGGTCCCGAAGATCTTCTTGGCCGCCTTCGACGAGAATCGAAAGATCGTTCACGCCTTTCTCCTTCAACCGACGAGCGATCTGGCGAACAGTTTCCGAATTTCCGGCAAGAGCGACAACGAGTTGCGACATCCCGGACGCTCCTGCCGGAACCCGCTCATCGCAATCAGCTGCCGGCCCGAGCTTTCGGTCGGGCGGATTCGGATTTCGTGAACAACAGCGTGCCTTGCAGCGCATCCACGGCCCGGGCGAGCTGGGAATCCCACGGAATTGTTGCGGTGCGCCCGGTGTCATTCTGACGGCGCCGGGCCCGGAGGAGGTCCGCTTCTTCCTCAAAAGTCAATGTCGCCCGGATATGCGGGCTGACGCCGTGTTCATGGATGAGGTTTTTCGCCGGGGTGAAATACTTCGCCGTCGTCAGTCGCGCCGCGGACCCGTCCGGCAGGGAAATGACACTTTGGACCGATCCTTTTCCAAACGTCGTTTCTCCGACCAAGAGGGCGCGGTCCAGATCCTTGAGTGCACCAGCGACGATTTCCGAACCGCTCGCGCTGGCGTAGTTGACCAAAACAACCACCGGATACGTTCGCTTGGACCCGCTGCGCTGCGGAGTGCGATACTCTCGCGAGGGCGTGCGCCCCTCCGTCGAGACCACCACCGTTTCCGGCGGCAAAAACTGCCCGCAGACATCCACTGCACTCCCCAAAAGCCCGCCGGGATTGTAGCGAAGATCCAGCACCAGTCCGTCCATCCCCTGTTTTTCCAGCTTGTCGAGCGCCTTCGCCAATTCCGACACCGTGGGCTCGTTGAACTGCGTGATGCGCACGTAGCCGATCCGGGCGTCCCCCCCGCCCCGCGTCGGAAGGATCTGCGCGTCCTTCACGCTTGGCACCTTGATCACCACACGGGTGAGTTCATAATCCTTCACCTCTTTGGTCGCCGGACGATGCACCGTCAGTGTGATTTTCTCGCCGACGGCACCCCGGAGTTTTTCGACAGCCCCAGGGAGGGTGTAGCGCTCCGTGGACTGCCCATTGATCTTGAGAATCTGATCTCCGGGCATGAGCCCGGCCTCAAAACCCGGCGTATCCTCCATGGGATTGATGATCGTCAGAACGCCATTCTTCAATCCCACCACGACGCCCAGCCCGCCGAACTCGCTCCGGGTGTCTTCCTGCATGCTCTTGAAATCCGAGGGCTCCATGAACTGGCTGTGCGGGTCCAGTTCCGCCAGCATGCCGCGGAGCGCACTTCGAGTCAGGCTCTGAAAATCCGTCTTCGATTCATCCACATAATCCTGCCGGATGAGCTGCATCGCCCGGGCGAGGACCTGCAATTGCTCGTAGGCCGAATCCTCGGACCCGGGAGGAAAGGCCTCGTCCTCTTGGGCGATCAACACGCCGACCGAAACCCCAAGGAGAAGCGCAAAAAAGCACAGCCGCATGGTGAAACCCTAGCCGATTCCTCCGGCTCTGCAATCGGCGAGGTGTCCTTCCCCTCCCACCGCAGCCTCCGCGCGATCAGGGTGCCGTGACCAACCGGCAGTGGCGGCGGATTTCGTAGCCGGGTCCGGTTTGCAGGACTTCGCCGGCATCAAAATCGGATTCGAAAGCGGGAAAAAACGTATCGCCGCTCACATCCAACGCGACCCGCGTAAGGAGAATTTCCGTCGTCCGCGGGAGGAGGGCGGCATAAAGTTCCGCACCGCCGATGACGAAGAGCTGCCGTCCGTCCGCCGGATCGCACACCTCCTCGGGACTCCGAAACACCCGCACGCCTTCCAACTCGGCCGTCCGGGAGACGACCCAGTTCTCCCGACCCGGAAGCGGACGCCCGAGCGATTCGAAGGTCTTGCGACCCATCACGATCACGTGCCCGAGCGTGGTGCGTTTGAAGAATTTCAAATCGTCGGGCAGATGCCAGGGAATGCGTCCGTCGGCTCCGATCACCCGGCCGGGAGACATGGCGGCAATGGCGATCATACGGAGATGGGGGCTTTGATGGCCGGATGGGGATCATAGCCTTCGAGGGTGAAATCCTCGAATCGAAAATCTTCCAACCGCGTCACGTCCGGGTTGAGCCTCATTCGAGGAAGCGGCCGACACTCGCGGGAGAGCTGCAGCCGCGCCTGTTCGAGGTGGTTCGCATAAAGATGCAGGTCGCCGAACGTGTGTACAAAATCCCCGGGCCGCAATCCGCAGACTTGCGCCACCATGAGCGTGAGGAGGGCGTAGGAGGCGATGTTGAAAGGAACCCCAAGAAAAAGATCCGCACTGCGCTGGTAGAGCTGACAGCTGAGTTCCCCCTCTTGAACATAAAACTGGAAAAGCGCATGGCAGGGCGCGAGGGCCATTTGCGGGATGGCGGCCGGGTTCCAGGCGGAGACGACCAAGCGGCGGCTGTCCGGGTTTGTGCGGATCTGGGTGACAACGTCTGCGATCTGGTCGATCACGCCCCCATCCGGACCGCGCCAAGCCCGCCACTGGGCTCCATAAACTGGACCGAGATCTCCGTTTTCATCCGCCCATTCATCCCAGATCGTCACACCATTCTCGCGCAGATAAGCGACATTGGTGTCGCCTTTCAAAAACCACAGCAGCTCATGAATAATGGAGCGCAGGTGCAGTTTTTTCGTCGTCACCAAGGGAAACCCCTCTCTCAAATCGAAACGCTCCTGCGCCCCGAACACGGAATACGTCCCGGTGCCCGTGCGGTCGGATTTGAATTTTCCCTTCTCCAGAACCAGACGGAGAAGCCGGTGGTATTGTTCCATACCGGGACTCTACGATGGAAACCCGCGCCAAGAGGAGACCCAATTTCTCTGCCGGTCCCGCGCGCGGACACGCTCGACAAAGGCCGCATCGTTCGGTCTCATCCGGCGGATGGAGTCTCCTCTCTCGCTTTTTCGCCTCGGCGCTCAACCGACCGGGAAGATGCCGGAACTCACCCACATCAACCGCCTCCCGGGCCACGCCCATCTCATCCCCTTTTCCGACGCGACCTCCGCCCTCGCCAGCTCTCCGGAGGATTCTCCCTATTTCCAATGTTTCAACGGCCGCTGGCGTTTTCGTTATCTGGAAAAGCCGGAGTCCGTCACCGTTGAGATGCTCTCCGGCTCTGGCGAGGAGTGCACCGAAATTGACGTCCCGGGTGTTTGGACCCGTCAAGGCTACGGTCATCCTCACGACACGAATATCCAAATTCCTTTTCCGAATGATCCCCCGGACGTTCCGGAGGAAAATCCCGTTGGCATTTACCAGCGCCGGATCCAAATTCCTGCGGCGTGGCAGGGGCGGCGGACGATCGCCGACTTTGGCGGCGCGGAGAGCGTGCTTCTCGTTTTCGTCGATGGAAAACTGGTTGGACTGAGCAAAGATTCCCGACTGCCATCGGAGCTTGATCTCACGAACTTTGTCACGCCAGGCGGCGATCATCTGCTGACCGCCGTCGTCATCAAATGGTCCGACGCCAGCTTCATCGAAGACCAGTGGTGGATGGGCGGACTCCATCGCGATGTTTCCCTTTACTCCACCGACAACGACGGCCTCGAGCTTTGGTCCGGCCCGGAAAACAAAGCGCTCGGCCGCTGGCTCGGAGCCGGACTCCACGAACTGCAAGCGCAAGAGCCCCGGGTGGCCCTTGACGGAGCTGCGGTCACTTCGCGCGAGGATTGGACGAATGTCTCCGGCCAGATCATCGCCCGACTCACAAGCCGGTTTTTTGCCGACGATGGTTGGATGGTCTGCGACCATTGGGTGGAGCTCGACCCGGACACGCCCGAAATGCCACTCGTCGGCCTGGCGGTGGTTTTGAAACCCGGCTTCGAGAACCTCGCTTACTTCGTACGCGGTCCGTGGGAAAACTACATCGACCGCAAGCGCTGGGCCCGACTCGCGATCCATGAGTCTACTGTCACTTCCGAATACGTCCCCTATGTGATGCCACAGGAACACGGAAACCACACCGACTGCCGGTGGCTCCGGATCGCCGGCGAAGATTCGCAGTTGGAGCTGGATGGCGGCGGAGCGCACTTTGGGTTCGCCGCGCGTCATTTCACGGACGAAGACCTGTTTGCCGCCCGCCATACGATTGATCTTCCCATGCGGGAGAAAACGTTCCTCCATCTCGACCACCGTCACACCGGTCTCGGCACCGCGAGTTGCGGACCCGGGCGAGTGGCCCAGCATCAGATTTTGGAGAAATCGTTCGCGTTCCGCTTTCGGTTTCGCCTGGGAAAAACTCCGGGAGGTGCATCGTGAAGATTCTCATTCTCGGCGGACGCGGACGCTTGGCGATGGCCATGGCGCGCGAGTGGTCTGCACGCCATGACGTAACGTCCCTCGGGCGGGAGGAGCTGGACGTCGCGGAGGCGGGCCAACTTCAAAAGGAACTCGAGGCCCGGGATTTCAATGTCCTGGTCAATGGTTCCGGCCTGACCAATGTCGATCTGTGCGAGACCGAGCGCGAGCTGGCGGTCGCGGTCAATGCCACCGCCCCCGGTGTGATGGCCCGCTGCGCGCGGGCGAGGAAGGCGCGGTTTTTGCATGTGAGTACCGACTATGTCTTCGACGGACGGGAACCTCGCGAGTTGGACGAGGAGGATGCGGCGAATCCTCTCGGATGGTACGGCCGCACCAAACTCGACGGCGAACGTGCGGTGCTGTCCGATGACCCGGCGCATGTCGTCGCCCGCGTCTCCTGGGTCTTCGGACCCGACAAGCCGAGCTTCGTCGATCTGATGATCGAGCGCGCACGCACCTCCGACACCGTGGCCGCCGTGGCCGACAAATTCTCCTCGCCCACGCACGCCGCCGATGCCGCAGCCTGGTTCGAGCCGTTTTTTGAACCTTCGATGCCGGGCGGCTTGTTTCACGCCTGCCATCGTGGCGGTTGCTCCTGGCGGGACTACGCCGCACACGCCCTCGCCTGCGCGGCGGAGGCGGGGGTGCCGCTTCGAACGACCGAGGTTGGAGCCCTCGCATTGGCGAACATGAAGCAATTTCTTGCACCGCGGCCCATCCATACGATTCTCAAGACCGCAAAACTCACCCGCGTGACCGGCCTCCACCCGAGACCCTGGCAGGATGCCGTTCGCGATTATGTTTTTCAAAAATATGCACCGTTTTCATCTGCCATCTGAATTGTGGGACGCCGCCAAACTCCCTGCCTCGGAGTCGCACCACGCTGTTCATGTTCTCCGTTTGGAATCCGGGGAACGGGTGACGGTTTTTGATGGAGCCGGGCGCGAGGCCACAGGAACGATCGTCACACCCCACCCCGCCGGCGTCGCCCTGAAACTCGGCCCCGCCGCCCGAACACCCGCACCGCCTTGCGAAATCACCCTGGGTCAGGCCGTGCCCAAGGGAAAAAACATGGACCTCATTGTCCAAAAAGCCGTCGAGCTCGGGGCGACCCGGCTCGCGCCGTTGTTGTCCGACCGGACGATTGTTCGTCTCGATGCCGAAGAAGCGGCCTCCAAGCGTCAAAAATGGCGGGATATCGCTCTCGAAGCCTGCAAGCAGTGCGGTCAAAATCACCTTCCCGACGTTCTGCGTCCGATGACCCCCCGCGAGTTTTTTGAGTCGGGCGACCGGAGCGAACTTCTGCTGATCGCCTCCCTCCAGCCCGATGCCCGGGCGGTGAAAGCCGTTCTTGCGGATTTCACGACCTCACACAACCGGCTCCCGAAATCGGCCACGGTTTTGGTGGGACCCGAGGGCGATTTCACACCGGCGGAGCTCGGCCTCGCAAAGAGCCATGGCTTCCTCCCGATTACCCTCGGTCCGATAATTCTCCGCACCGAGACCGCCGCCATCTACTGCCTGAGCGTGCTGGCGCATGAGTTGTTCGCGTCCGCGTGAATCGGCTTTCCTCTGCCGACGGGTCCGTGTTCATTGATTGCCAGAATTTTTCATGAATCCCGTTGAGCACGCCCTGCACCACACCATCGAAAAGTTTCCGGGATATGCGCCCGAGGACTTCCGCGTGACGGCGGTTGAGAAAGGCGGTTCGGACCGGAAATTCTACCGGATCCGCTCGGCGGATCGCTCGATGATCTTGGTGAAATACACCGGCCAGCGCGAGGAGAACCGGCACTATGTCGATATCGGGCAATTCCTCACCTCAGCGGGTGTCCAGGTGCCGCATGTCTATTTTCACGACGCCGCCGAGGGGCTGATCTGGATGCAGGATTTGGGAGAAGACGACCTTTGGATGTATCGCCACGAACCGTGGGAAGTGCGACGTCCGCTTTACGAATCCGCCCTCATTGAGGCGTTCAAAATCCACTCGGCCGCGACCCGCAAAGCAGCGGGCACGCCGCTGCGGCTGGAGCGCGAATTCAACGAACAGCTCTATCTCTGGGAGCAGGGATACTTTTTCGAACACTGCCTCGGCAACCACTTCGGCCTCGACCCCGCCCAAGTCGCCCGCATCGCCGGTCTCGCGGCGCTCCATGAGGCCGCCACACGACTCGCCGCACGGCCGCGCGTGTTGGTCCACCGCGATTTCCAATCACAAAATGTCATGATCTCCGGCGGGACGGCCTGGCTGATCGATTTTCAAGGAATGCGGCCCGGTCTCCCGCAATACGATCTCGCCTCGCTGCTTTACGATCCCTACGTCGCCCTCGAGCCCGGCTCGCGGGAGGAATTGCTTGGCTTCTACCGGCGTCTGGCCCGCCGGTCCGGCGTGGAGGTCGGGGACGACTACGAGGAAATCTTCCACTGGTGCGCGCTGCAGCGGCTCATGCAGGCGCTTGGAGCCTATGGATTTCTCGGGATCCAAAAAGGACGCACCGCATTTCTGGAGCACATCCCGGCCGCCCGCCGTTCCCTCCGCGAGGTGGCGGCCAAACTCGACGGCTTGGACGAATTTGTGGAACTTCTCGACTCTCTGCCATGAACAAATCACCGGAAACCGCCATCATTCGCCGGATCACTCCTTCGCTGGACGGCGGTCGATACGCCATCAAGCGCCTCCCGGGCGAAGAGATCGTGGTTGAAGCCGATGTTTTCAAAGAGGGCCACGACGAGGTAACCGCGCTCCTGAAATGGCGGAAAGCCGGCGAGAGCGTCTGGCGGGAAACTCCGATGCGCCCGCTCGTCAACGATCGCTGGACCGGCACGTTCCGCGTCACGTCCGAAGGCTCGTGGGAATTCACCATCGAGGCCTGGGGCGATCTGTTCTTTTCGTGGCAGCACGAGATCGATAAAAAGTTTGAGGCCGGACTGCGGGACTTGCGGAGCGAGACACTCGAAGGCGCGGCCTTCGTCGAAGCCGCGCTGGCCCGGGCGAAGAAGTCACCCGACGCACCGGCGCTGAAAAAGTTTGCCGCCTCCCTCCGCGCTGCCGATGCCGAGAGCATGCATCGGCTCGCCCACGATCCGTTGCTGTGCGCGATGATGACCATCCACGCCGACCGATCCCTTGCGACAGTCCATC
This sequence comes from uncultured Chthoniobacterales bacterium, assembly GCA_964516295.1. Lineage (GTDB taxonomy): Bacteria > Verrucomicrobiota > Verrucomicrobiia > Chthoniobacterales > Terrimicrobiaceae > CAZEYT01. The sequence goes on from CAZEYT010000023.1 coordinate 8,417, forward strand.
AACCGTCTCAGCCGGTATGGGTGGATCGCGAGCGGGCGGGATTCGCCGCTTGGTATGAATTCTTTCCGCGCTCCGCCGAGGGAAAGGCCGACTCCGGCTCGACGTTCCGCGACTGCCTGGGCCGCATCGACGATGCGAAGGCTATGGGCTTTGATGTCATTTACCTTCCTCCCATTCACCCGATCGGGGTCACGGCCCGCAAGGGACGCAACAATTCCATTACCTGCGAACCAGGCGAGCCGGGCGTGCCTTATGCCATCGGGAATCGCCACCAAGGCGTGAATGGTGGCGGTCACAAGGATGTCGCGCCGGAGTTGGGAACCTTGGAGGACTTCGACTGGCTCGTGTCCGAAGTCCAGGCCCGCGGAATGGAGATCGCCCTGGATTTTGCGATCAACTGTTCTCCCGACCATCCTTGGGTCCACGATCACCCGGAGTGGTTTTTCAAGCGCCCCGACGGAACCATCAAATACGCCGAAAACCCGCCGAAGAAATATCAGGACGTTTACCCACTGAACTTCCACAACGCCGATTGGCGCAAGCTCTGGGACGAACTTCGGGACGTGGTGCTCTTCTGGTGCGAGCGTGGCGTCCGCATTTTCCGCGTGGACAATCCGCACACGAAGCCGGTGTCGTTTTGGGAATGGATGATCGCCGAGGTCCTGGCGAAATTCCCCGATACGATCTTCCTCAGCGAGGCTTTCACAAAACCAAAGATGATGCAGGAGCTTGCCAAGGCCGGCTTCACGCAGAGCTACACGTATTTCACCTGGCGCAATACGAAATACGAGCTCACCGAATATCTCACCGAGCTTACGCAGACGGAGATGAAGGATTTTTTCCGGGCGAATTTTTTCACGAACACGCCCGATATCCTTCCCGAGTATTTGCAAACCGGCGGCCGCCCCGCGTTTCTCATCCGGGCCGTTCTGGCCACGATGGCCAGCCCGGTTTACGGGATCTACAGCGGATTTGAACTTTGCGAAAATGCCGCGCTTCCGGGTCGCGAGGAGTATGCGGACTCGGAGAAATACCAGTTCAAGGGCCGTGACTGGAATGCCCCCGGCAACATCAAGGAATTCCTCACTCGCCTGAACACAATCCGCCGTGAGAACCGCGCGCTTCAGGAATACGCAAATCTTCGCATTCATCCGGCCGAGAACGAACACATTCTCTGCTTCAGCAAAAAAACGACCTCGCTCGACAATATTCTTTTGGTCGTTGTGACTGTAGATCCCTGGCAACCACAGACGGCCTTTGTCGAGGTGCCGCTGGCCGACTTTGGCATCGGAGCCGCCGATCCGTTTGTGGTCGAGGACCTTCTCACTGGGGACCGTTTCACGTGGCGCGGAGCCCGGAATTTCGTCTCGCTGAATCCCCACACCCGCCCCGCCCACGTCTTCCGCATCCGCCGCTTGCAGGACCGCGAGGACGGCAACGACGTCTTCGCCTGACCAAGGAGCTCCTCAGCGCGCTCGCTATCGGGCTGACCTTTTACGCGTTTCTTCCCTACATCGGCTCGGTCCTTCGCGGGGAAACCAAGCCCCATTTTTTCTCCTGGCTCATCTGGGGCATCACCACCTTCGTCGTCTTCTTCGCCCAACTCGCCGGCCAGGCCGGTGTCGGGGCTTGGCCGGTGGGTCTCTCCGGCGTCATCACGCTCGGGATTGCAGCCCTCGCGTGGATCAAGCGCACCGACCGGGAATTTACCCGTTCGGATCGGGCTTTTCTCACCGCCGCCCTCTCCGCCCTGCCAATTTGGTTTTTCACATCCGATGCGCTTTGGGCGGTTGTGATTCTGACGGCGGTCGATCTTCTCGGTTTCGGGCCGACGGTGCGCAAGGCCTTCCATCGCCCCAACGAGGAAAACATTGGCTTTTTCCTCCTCTTTGCCGCGCGAAACGGCCTCGTTCTCCTTGCTCTCGAAACATATTCGCTGACGACCGTCCTCTTCCCTGCCGCCGTAGGCGGTGCCTGTCTGCTGCTCTCCGGCTTCCTCTTTCTTTGGAGAAAACCGCCTCTCCGACGCTCGTAAACTTCGCAGAGTGCGCGAATTTCTGGGTGCTCCCTGAACATTTTCGTTGACCCCGCAGCCCAATGGTGGGTAAAAGTGGGGCGCTGTGGCGAATTGTGTCACGCAACTCCTAAAATGCGATGGGACAGGAATCAACAACGCCGCTTTACTCTGGCACTTTTGAGCGTTCGATGGACGCGAAGAAGCGCGTGGCGATTCCGTCTGGCTGGGTGGGAGGAGATCCGGAGGAGTTTCACGTTGTTCCCCATCCACGGGACGGTTACCTGATGGTCATGCCGCCGGAGGAATTCGGGCGGTGGGAGCAGCGGATTTTGGAATCGGACGCGACTGCCGCGGAGAAGCGGGTGGCGATTCGGAAATTTTACAGCGAAGCCCATGCGGTCGCGAGCGACAAACAGGGACGGATTTTGCTCCCGGAAGCGCACTGCGCGCGGGCCGACTTAAAGAGCGACGTAGTTTTTGTCGGGGTTCGGAGCCGTTTTGAAATCTGGGCGAAGGACCGCCACGAAGCCGCCATGGCAGCCGATGCAGCCGTTTACGAACGGGTCGCCGGGGAGATCGGACTTTGATTATTTCGATGAACAGGAAAGGCAATCAACCATGAGGAGCAAGGACTGATGGCAAAGGGCGGCCGGTCGTTTTTCTTCGGATTCAGTGCCGGAAAAACCACCGACGGGAAGCCGCCCGGTCATGCCGCGATCAAAATCCGACCCCGGAATGCTTATGAACTTCTTGGACTGCGAAGACCTGCTGGGAACAACTTTGGAAAAAACTGACGAGAACGGACGCGTGTATCACGTGCCGGTGATGCCCGATGAAGTCGTGGCGCTTTTGCGTCCGACTCCGGGCCTTTTGTTTCTGGATGGAACTCTGGGCGGCGGCGGACACAGCGAGCGCCTGCTCGAAGCCGGGGCCGAGGTGATCGGCCTTGACCAAGACACGGACGCCCTGGCCGAGTCGCGCCGCCGTCTGGAGCGCTTTGGCGCACGGTTTCGGGCGGTCGAGGCCAACTTCCGCGATGCGGCGGAGACTTTGACAGGACTCGGGGAAACACGCGGCTTGGGCGGCCTTTTGCTTGATCTCGGCGTCTCCTCGCACCAACTTGACCAGGCCTCGCGCGGATTCGCCCTCCTCAAAGACGGTCCGCTAGACATGCGCATGAGTCGCACGGCCGATCGGACGGCTGCGGATCTGGTGAATACGCTGCCCGTGACCGAACTTGTCCGGATTTTCCGCGAATACGGCGAAGAGCCCCGCGCCGGTCAGGTCGCCGCGCGGATCGCGGCGCTTCGCGTCCAGCACCCCTTCGAAACGACCTTCGATCTCGCAGCAGCCGTCTCGTCGGTTGTCCCGCGGACAAGTGGTCGTCATCCGGCAACGAAGGTCTTTCAGGCGCTTCGCATCGCCGTCAACGATGAGCTCGGTGCCCTGCGGGAAGCCCTCGACTCGCTCCCGGGCCTGCTCGCTCCCGGCGCACGGTTTGCGATTATCACCTTCCACTCGCTCGAAGATCGGATCGTGAAGCACTTCTTCCGCGATCACAGCCAGGAGTGGATCGACCGCCCCGAGTGGCCCGAGCCCCGCCGCAATCCCGACCGCCTTTTCCGACTCCTCACCCCGCATCCGATCGATGCCGGTGCCGAGGAGGTCGAGTCCAACCCCCGCTCGCGCAGCGCCAAGCTTCGCGTGGTGGAAAAAATCCAGCACCCCGTCTCATGAACACCTCTTTGAATCGCAGAAAACAAGTCAATCCCGTCCACTTCGCCTCCCTGGTCCGGTGGCTCGTCGTCGCGCTTCTCTGCGGGAGCGCAGGGCTTTTCTACGTTTACATCAAAAACCAGCAATTTGCCCTCGGCGAAGAAATCCGACAGGTGGAGCGCCAGATTCGTGATGTCCGCTCGGCGAACGAAGTGCTGCTCGCGCGGGTGACCGAGCTCTCCTCGCGTCGCGTGCTTCAGCAACGCATTGCAGACGGATTCATTTCCGTGCAGCCGATTCCCGACACGGCCATCGCACGTCTGCTCGCTCCGGCGGAGGCTTTGGAGGACGGGGTGATCCGGACAGCCTTCAACGAAAGGGTCCGCCCATGAGGATGTCGGCACGCACACGGGCCGGAGTTGTCTGTGGGCTTGTCGCACTCCTCTTCACGATCTACTCGGCCCGCCTGGTTCACCTCCAGGTGGCGAAGCACGATGAATTCTCGGAGATGGCGGCGCAGAAGCACACGATGCGCCAGGTCATCCACGCGCGGCGCGGGCTGATTTTCGACCGCAATGGCGAGCTTCTGGCTTCCAACCTGCCGGTCCGGACGGTCGTCGCCGATGGCTCGCACATCAAGGATCCCGCCGCTCTCGCGGCCGTCGCCGCACCGATTTTGGACATGGATGTGGCCGAGCTGACCGAGCGGCTCACCACCGACCGCAAATACCTCGTTATCCGTCGCGGGGTCGCCGAGGAAAAGGCCCTCGCGATCATCCGCGGCATGCAGGAAAACGGACTCCGGGGCCTCTATTTCGAGCAGGATGCGGTGCGCATTTATCCGAACGGACAGACCCTCGGCCATGTCCTTGGCTTCCTCGACCACGAAAGCACGGGCGTTCAGGGCATTGAGCTCACCATGGAGCGTTACCTCCGCGGGAAGGACGGCTATCGCTACATCGAACGCGACCGCACGGGGCGCGAGATCATGCTCTATCGCGGCCAGGAAGAACCGGCCGACAACGGTCTCAATGTCCGCCTCACCATCGACATGGGCCTGCAGGCCATCGTCGAGGAAGAAATCGAAGCCGCTTATCGCGATCTGAAACCCGAGACCGCCGTGGCGGTGATGGTGGATCCGAAAACCGGCGAGATTCTCGCCATGGCCAGTCGGCCGTGTTTCGACCCGAACGCGCCGGGTGCTGCCGAGCCGGAACAGATGAAAAATCGCGCGGTCATCGACATGGTCGAACCGGGCTCGACCTTCAAAATCGTCGTCGCTGCCGGTGCCATGAACGAGGGCAAGGTCAATGAGAAGAGCTCGATCTTCTGTGAAAACGGAAGTTTTGCCTACGGCGGCCGCATACTCCGCGACCACCACGGCTATGGGTCGATGTCGGTCCACGACATTCTCGTTAAGTCTTCGAACATCGGCTCGGCAAAAATGGCCCTCATGATGGGCGACGAAAAGTTTTACGAATACGTCCGCCGTTTCGGCTTCGGAGAGCGCTCGGGCATTGAGTTGCCCGGAGAAATTCCCGGACTCGTTCACCCGCCGCATCGTTGGGACAAGCTCACCATCACCCGCATGCCCATGGGTCATGCCCTCGCCGTGACTCCGCTGCAAATCGTAATGGGCATGGCCGTGATCGCCAATGGCGGCAATCTCATGTCTCCGCAAATCGTGCGAAACGTCGAAGATGCCGACGGTCGGGTGATGCTGGAAAAGCCGCCACGGGCCGTGCGCCGCGTGGTTCCGGAAAAAACCGCCCGCTTTGTTAGTGACGCCCTCGCCGAGGTCGTCGGCCCGCGCGGCACCGCAAAACTGGCCGGTGTTTCCGGATTTGCCGTGGCCGGAAAAACCGGGACCGCACAGAAAGTCAGCCCCACCGGCGGCTACGCCCCGGGCAAATACGTCGTCTCGTTCGTCGGCTATCTGCCCGTCGAAGATCCGCGCTTCGTGTGCCTGGTCATGATCGACGACGCCAAGGTCGCTTCGGGCCTCAACTATGGCGGCACCGTCGCTGCACCGATTTTCTCACGCATCGGCGAACGCGCTGCACGTCACCTCGACCTCGTTCCGACTCTTCGCGCCGAACCTCTGACGACACCACTCGCCTATCGCGAGGCCCGGGAATGCCGCAACAATTGAAATGATCCGGCTCAGCGCACTTCTCCACGATGCAGGTCTTTCCCCGATTCTCGCCGATCCCGGGATCTCGGGATTGAGCTACGACTCGCGGACCACCGCGCCGGGAGACCTCTTCTTCGCACTACCGGGCTTGCACACCGACGGTGCCGTGTTTGCCAGGCAGGCTTTCGGAAAAGGGGCCGTCGCCGTGGTGGCCGAAAAGACGCTCGAGAATCCGGAAGGCCCGCTGATCCTCGTTCCCGATGCCCGCGCGGCCATGGCCCGCCTCGCCGCGGCATTTCACGGCCATCCCTCCCGCACGCTCAAATGCATCGGCGTCACCGGCACGAATGGAAAAACCACGTCCGCGTTCCTGATGAAGCACCTCCTCGACGCAGCCGGACTGCGCAGCGGTCTCATCGGGACCGTGAAATATGTCGTCGGCGATGAGGAAATCGACGCCCCGCGGACCACGCCGGAGTCGGTCGATCTCCAGCAACTCCTCGCCCGCATTCATGATGCCGCCGGTCGCGCCGTGGCGATGGAAGTCTCCAGCCACGCGCTCGTCCAGCACCGAACGGATGCCATCGAGTTCGACGCCGCCGTTTTTACCAACCTCACCCAGGACCACCTCGACTACCACAAGTCGATGGACGCCTACTATGAAGCCAAGGCGCTTCTTTTCGAGCAACTCGCTTCCCAGACCGGCAAAAAAGGTCGCGCCATCGTCAACGCCGACGATCGATACGGACACCGGATCATCGAGCAATTCTCGAAACGCACGAAATTGATGACCTTCGGACGCGGCGTCCACGCCGACTTCCGCGCCAGCTCGATCCGATTCGATGGCAACGGCACGACTTTTCACTTGGAAGCCCGCGGCAAGAGCTTCCTTGTCCGCCTGCCGCTGATCGGTCTTTTCAATGTTTACAACACGCTCGGTGCCCTGGCGGCCATAACCACCTGCGGGGTCGAACTCCGCGCCTCGATTGCCGCATTGGCCGCCGCTCCGCAGGTGCCGGGTCGACTCGAACGCGTGCCGGCGCGCCGCAATTTCCACGTTTACGTCGACTACGCGCACACCGACGACGCCCTCCGCAATGTGCTCCGCACCCTCCGTGAGCTGAAGCCCGCCCGTCTCATCACCGTGTTCGGATGCGGCGGGGATCGCGACCGGGCGAAACGTCCCCTCATGGCCGCAGCCTCCGAGGAACTCTCCGACTGGTCGATCATCACCTCGGACAATCCCCGATCCGAAGATCCCGAAGCCATCCTCGCGGACATTCGCGGCGGCATGCGGGGAACCCGCTTCGAGACCATCCCCGACCGGGAAAAAGCCATCCACCACGCCATCGAACTGGCCGAGACGGGCGACATCATCCTCATCGCGGGAAAAGGCCACGAAACCTATCAGGAATTCGACGGCCGCCGCATTCACTTTGACGACGTCGCCGTCGCCGAGCGCGCCATCTCCAACAAACGGTTCGAGACCTGACCATGGATCCGCTCACGCTTACAGACCTCGCGGAAATGGCCGGCGGAACCCTTTCGGGATCCGATGGGGCACCGCGCATCACCCGGATCAGCAAAGACACCCGCACCCTGCAGGTCGGCGATCTCTATTGGGCTCTCCGGGGAGAAAACTTCGACGGCGGCGTCTTCGTCGCAGACGCAGTGGAGCGGGGAGCCGCCGCGGTGGTGGTGGACCGGCCCGAGGCCGCCACAGGCACCGGCGCACCGGTCATCCTGGTCGAGGACACCCTGGCCGCCCTGCACCGCCTCGCCGCCGCCTGGCGCAACCGTCTTTCGCTCAAGGTTCTCTGCATCACCGGCAGCAACGGCAAAACGAGCACGAAGGAATTCGCCGCAGCCGTTCTCGGCTCGCAATTCCACGTCACAAAAACCGTCGGCAATCTCAACAACCACATCGGCGTTCCCCTCTCGATCGTGGCCGCCACCTCACAGGACTCCGCTGCCGTCTGGGAAATCGGCATGAACCATCCGGGCGAAATTGCCCCGCTCGCTGCGCTGGCCCGGCCGGATGCCGCCATCATCACCAACATCGGCGTCGCCCACATCGAATACATGAAAACCCGCGAGGCCATCGCGCTCGAAAAAGGCATGCTCGCCGAAGCCGTTCCGGCCGAGGGCGCGGTCATTCTTTCTTCCGACGATGACTGGACCGACTCGATCGCCGCACGGTGCAAAGCCCGCGTCATCCGCGCCGGCTTCGCCGGGGGATTTCTCAGCGCCACAAATCTTCGGGAGTCCGAAGAGGGAATGTCCTTCGAAGTCGTCTTCGAGGGCAGGAGCCATGCCGCGACCATCCCGGCCAATGGCACGCACATGGTTCGCAACGCCCTCCTCGCCCTCGCGGCCGGGCTGGAGTTTGGCATTCCCGTGGAAAAAGCGATCTCCGGTCTTGCGACTGCCCGGCTGGCCGACGGCCGCCTCCAACGCCGGATCATTCATGGCGTCATTTTTCTCGACGATACCTACAACGCCAATCCCGATTCGATGGAAGCCGCCCTCAACACTCTCCGGGCCCTTCCCGGAAGCGGACGCCGCATTGCCGTGCTCGGCCGCATGGGAGAACTCGGCGACTACGCCGCAGAAGGCTATAGGCGAACCGGCGATGCCGCCGGCCGGTTGGTTGATGTTTTGGTTACCGTCGGCGACGAAACTTCCGACGTCGCTTCCGCCGCACGCAGCGCGGGCCTCGGTCGCATTCACGAAGTGACCGACACGGTCTCCGCCGCGCTCATGATCAAAAACCTCGCCCGACCGGGCGACATCGTCCTCGTCAAAGGCAGCCGCTCCTCCCGAATGGAAGACGTCCTCGAACACTTCAAAAACTGATGCTTTATTACTTCTACGAGCTGAGCGAGTGGCTTTTGAAAGCAGGGATCGACAACGATCTCGTCAAGGCGCTGAACGTCTTCCAATACATCACGTTCCGCGCCATCTGCGCTGCCGTGACGGCGTTTTTGCTCTGCCTCGTCTTCGGAAATCGCGTCATCCGCAAGCTGATCTCGCTCAAGTTCGGCCAGCCGATTCGGACGAAGGAGGAAGTCAACCGCCTCTTTGAACTTCACGGCTCCAAGAAAGGCACTCCCACGATGGGCGGTGTGCTCATCCTCGGTGCCGTGGTCCTCTCGACCCTCCTCTGGGCACGCCCCACAAACGGCTTCGTGTGGCTCGTAATGATCTCCACGCTTTTCCTCGGCGGCATCGGCTTTTACGACGACTACCTGAAGGTCGCGAAGAAAAACTCCGCCGGCATCAGCAGCCGGTTGAAGTTTGCCCTTCAATGCATCCTCGCGGCGGGGTTCACGCTTTTCTTCTGGCACAACGACGCCCTCTGGCAGCAGGCCCAATCGCTTTACGTCCCGTTCTTCAAAGAACCCGTGTTGATGAATCTCGGGCTCCTCGTTTTTGTTCTTTATCTGCTCGTCATCGTCGGCACTTCCAATGCCGTTAATCTCACCGATGGACTCGACGGACTCGCCGCTGGCTGCAGCACCACCGTGGCTGCCACCTATGCCTTGCTGGCTTACGTCGCGGCCACCGCACCGGCCGCCCGCTATCTCCAGATCCCCGAAGTCCCCCATGCGGGCGAGCTCACCGTCGTCTGCCTGGCGCTCGCTGGCGCGTGCCTTGGGTTTCTTTGGTGGAACTGTCATCCCGCACGGGTGTTCATGGGTGACACCGGGTCTCTCGCCATTGGCGGGCTTCTGGCCACCGTGGCGATTTGCACCAAACAGGAAATCCTCCTCGTCATCGTCGGCGGCGTTTTTGTCATCGAAGCCATGTCGGTCATCCTCCAGGTGGCCAGCTTCAAACTGACCGGGAAGCGAATCTTCAAGATGTCGCCCATTCACCATCACTTCGAACTCAGCGGCTGGAAGGAGAGCACCGTCATCGTCCGTTTCTGGATCATGTCGATCCTCTTCGCCCTGCTCGGCGTTGCCACCCTCAAACTCCGATGATCTACAGCGGGAAAAATGCGGTTGTGCTCGGGCTTGGCCACAGCGGTGAGGCGGCTGCCGTGCTTTTGAAAGAGGAAGGCGCCAACGTCACCATCTGTGAAAGCGGTCGCAGCGACGCTCTGGAAAAGAAAGCCGCCGATCTTCGTGCCCGTGGGATCGCCGTTGTCCTCGGACCCGAAGCGGACACAGACCCCTCCGACTACGACGTCGCTATCCTCAGCCCGGGCATCGATCCCGTGGTCCCGCTGGTTCAAAACGTTCTCGCCAAAGACATCCCGCTCATCGGCGAACTCGAGCTTGCTTATCAGGAATGCTCGTGCCCGGTCGTCGCCATCACCGGCACCAACGGAAAAACCACGACCACCGAGCTCACCACCGCGATGCTCCAACGGTGTGGCGTTCGGACCATGGCCAGCGGCAATATCGGCCTGCCTTTTGCAACGGCTGTTCGCTCGTCCCAAGAATTGGATGTGATGGTTCTCGAAGTCAGCTCCTTTCAGCTCGAAACCATCCGCACGTTCCGTCCCGATGTCGCCGTCTGGCTCAATTTGAGTCCCAACCACCTCGACCGCTACCCGGGCATGACGGATTATCGCGCGGCGAAACTTCGCATCTTTGAAAATCAGGCCCCGGACGACATCGCGGTGGTCAACGCCGTCAATGACCTCCCGGAAATCGCGGCGCGCTTGGTGACCTTCAGCGCCGTCCGTCCGGACGCCGATTTCACTCTGGAAGGCACGCAGATCCTTTTTCAGGGCACGCCGGTTCTCGATCAGGCTACCACCCGCCTTCCCGGCATTCATAATGCCGAGAATCTCATGGCAGCCCTCGCCATCGGCCATTCCCTTCACATCGGATTCGACGAACTGGCAGCGGCCGTCGGCGATTTCACGCCCCCGGCCCATCGCTGCGAATTTGTGCGCGACCTCGACGGCGTCCGGTGGATCAACGACTCCAAGGCCACGAACCTCGATGCCGTCGAAAAAGCCATCCGCTCCCAAACCCGGCCGATTGTCCTCATTGCCGGCGGCAAGGACAAGGGCTTCGAATTCGATGATCTCGCCCCCCTCATCCGCGACCGTGTCCGCCATGCCGTCCTCATCGGAGAAATGAAGACCCGGATTGCCCGATCCTGGAGAGGCGTGGACTCCACGCTCTGCAACACGCTTGAGGAAGCCGTCTCAACCGCACGTCGCCTCGCAGCAAATGGCGATGTCGTCCTGTTCTCACCGGGCACCTCGTCGTTCGACATGTTCCGCAACTACGGCGAACGCGGGAACCTCTTCAAAAATCTCGTCCAGCAACTGACCATCCCGACCACCACACAGCCATGAAGATGAAACCCACGCCAAGACCGCCCACGCCGCGCCGCGTTCCGAAACGCATGACGCCCCGTCGTGTTCTTCCAGCGCGCGCCGCGTCCAGCAATGACGAACTCGACGACTACGATGCCGAGAGCGAGCCGAATATGAAGCTCTCGCATGCCTTCATTGTCGTGCTTCTCCTCCACGTCCTCGCCGTCGGCGGGGTCTTTGCCTTCAACACGCTCAAGCCCGGTCAGCCGTCTTCCGAGCGCAAAGCCAAGGCGGAAGCCCAAGCCGCTCAACCGGCCGCCTCGGTCGAGCCCAAGGTTGAAACCTCGACCGCCACAGCCAAAGCCGCCGCCGAGCCGAAACCAACGGCGTCGATTGTTCCCGGAGCCACCTATACCGTCGTCGCCGGAGACACGCTGACCAAGATCGCCAGCCTGCACAAAACCTCGGTCGAATCGCTCGAAAAGGCCAACAATCTCGAGGCCGGCTCCACGATCCGCGTCGGCCAGCAACTCACCATCCCGCCGGCCGGAACACCAGCCGCAGCCGCCACCAAACCGGCAACTGCCGCGACGACCGCTCCGCCGGCGCGTAAAGTCGCCGAAAAACCGAGCACTCCAAAAGCCACGGAAACCAAGCCGTCCGTGACCGAGAAACCGGCTCCCGCAGCGCCCGCCGCCGCGGCATCCTCCGGCTCGACCTACGTCGTGGAAAAGGGCGACAACCCCTACTCCATCGCAAAGAAGCTGAAGGTGAGCTATACCGAGCTCCTCAAGGTCAACAACATCGACGATCCGAAAAAACTCCAGATCGGTCAGAAACTCGTCGTTCCCTGACGCCGCGGATCCTCCGCCATGCAGAAACACGGCATCCACTTCCTGCTGCTGACAGTCGCTGGCCTCATCGCCCTCGGCCTCGTCATGCTTTTCAGCACAAGTGCGTTTGCCCGTGATAGTCACGGCGACATCTACTTTTTCGTCAAGCGGCAGGGCATGTGGTTGGGGGTTGGTCTTTTGGTCGCCCTTACCGCCGCCTGTGTGGACTATCACCGATGGGGACAAATCTGGTGGGTCCTGTTCGCCGGAGCCTTCGTACTTCTCATTCTCTGCTTCATTCCACCCATCGGCCTTCGCATCAACGGCTCCAATCGCTGGATCAACATCGGCATCGGCGTGCTCCAACCCAGCGAACTGGCCAAAATCGCGGCCATCGTCTTCGTTGCGTGGTGGTTTTCAAAATATGAAAAGGAATCCGGCCAGTTCCTGAAGGGTTTCGTTTATCCCCTCGCCATCGTCGGCATCCTCCTCGTCCCCATCGCGTTGGAGGTCGATCTCGGCAACACCGCCCTCATCGGAGCCGTGACCGTCGCCGTCATGTTCGTCGCCGGCATCGCCCTGCGCTGGGTTTTTATGATGTTCAGCGCGGGCATCCTCGGCATCCTCACCGTCGCCTTTCACATTGATGAGCGACAGGGACGGCTCCTCGCCTTTCTCGATCCCGAAAAATACCGTCTCGGCGAAGGCCTCCAGCAATGGCAGGCTCTCATCGCCTTCGGATCAGGTGGGACCGACGGACTCGGACTCGGTGAAGGACGGCAAAAAATGCTTTACCTTCCCTATGCCCACACGGACTTCATATTCCCCATGATCGGGGAAGAACTCGGCCTCCGCTTTACGCTGCTCACGGTGGCGGGGTACCTCATCGTTTGCCTGTGCGGCGCATTGGTCGCCTCCAATGCACGCGACCGCTTCGGCATGCTGCTGGGCTTCGGCGCGGTCATGATGATCACATTCCAAGCGGCCGTGAACATCGGCGTGACGACCTCGCTCCTGCCCAACAAGGGCATGCCGCTCCCGTTCATCAGCTACGGCGGCTCGAACCTCATGGTCTGCCTCTTTCTCATCGGTCTCCTCGTCAACATCCACCGCCAGGGACGCCCGCTGGTTCCGCGGTTTGCCCCGGCGCTGCTGCGCGCCCGCATTCAACCCCGCGTATGAGCGCCAAGATCCCGCCATTCCGCGCCGTCATCGCCTGTGGAGGCACCGGCGGCCACTTGTTCCCGGGGCTGGCCGTGGCGGAAACGCTCCGCGGCCGCGGTCACGAAGTTTTGCTCTTCGTCTCTGAAAAGGAAATCGACGCCACCGCTCTCAAAGCCCACCCGGAATTCCGCTCGGAGAAACTGCCTTCCATCGGCATGCCGTCCATGGTTGTTTCGCCGGCATTCGTTCGGTTTCTCCGCCGCTCGTGGGAGAGTCTGGCGCTCTGCCGGGCCAACTTCCGACGCTACCGTCCATCGGTCGTTCTGGGCATGGGGGGCTTCACCTCGACCGCTCCCGTTCTCGCCGCACGGCTGCAAGGACTTCCGGCGTTTGTTCACGAGTCAAATGCGATTCCCGGTCGGGCAAACCGGCTGGCCGCGAAGTTCGCCACGAAGGTCCTGCTGGGCTTCGCAGAAAGCGAGCGTCGTTTGGGCGGGGCAACCTGTGTGGTTACCGGAACGCCGGTTCGCAAAAATCTCGGGGCTCCGATGGATCGTGCCGCCGCTCGCCGGGCCTTCCATCTCGATCCCGAGAAAAAAACTCTCCTCGTCATGGGCGGAAGCCAGGGCGCGGCGGGCATCAATCAGCTCCTCTTCCGTGCCGCCCCGCTTCTCGGACGGCGCGACGTTCAGATCATCCACCTCACCGGCGAGCGGGACGACCGGCTCGCGGCTGCGAATTATCAACGGGACGAAATCCCCCACTACGTCGCAGCGTTTCACCACCGCATGGAGGAAGCCTACTCCGCCGCCGATCTCGTGGTTTCCCGGGCCGGGGCTTCGAGTCTGAGCGAAACCTCGCAATTCGCGCTGCCGTCGATCCTCATCCCGTATCCGCACGCGACCGACGACCATCAGACCGCCAACGCCGAGATCTACGTCCGCGGCGGGGCAGCCGAAATGCTTGCCGAGAGCCAGACCGGTCCCGAGCCGCTCGCTGCGCTGATCATGAACATCCTGGAAGACGACGCCCGTCGCAGCCGGATGTCCACCGCCGCGCATCGCATTCCGCCCGCCTCGGCGGCCGCCAATGTGGCCGACGTGATGGAGAACGCCGTTCGGGAGGCGCGAAAATGACAGCCGCCCAGTTGCAGGACGCTCTCACCGGTCCCGTCTCGCGGCGCGTTCATCTCATCGGCGTTGCGGGTTCGGGCATGAGCGGACTCGCCGCGCTTCTCCTCGCCCTCGGTCACCAGGTCAGCGGGTCGGACAAAGTAGACACCGTCGAGACCGAGCGCCTGACCCGGAAGGGCCTGAAGTTTCTCTGCCCGCAAAGCGCCACCGATGTCGCCGAGGCCGAAGTTGTCATTTACTCCTCCGCCATCAAACCGGGAAATCCCGCCTACGATGAAGCCCGACGCCTCGGGCTCCCGATGGTTCGCCGCGCGGATGCCCTCGCCGCCGTCATGGCCGCCAAAAAGGGCATCGTCGTCTGCGGCATGCATGGAAAAACAACCACCTCGGCGATGGCGGCCCATGTGCTGCGGACCGGCGGACTCAAACCCTCACACTACGTCGGCGCGGAAATCCCCATCCTGGGAACCAACGCGCGCTGGGACTCGGAGGGCGAATTTTTTGTCGCCGAAGGCGATGAGAGCGATGGGACGCTTATCAATTATCATCCCGCCCACGCGATTGTCCTCAACATCGAACCGGAGCATCTCGATTTTTACAAAGACCTCGCCGCCATCGACGCCGTCTATGCGCGGCTCATCGCCCAAACTTCCGGAAATGTCTTCTTTTGCGCAGACGACGCGGGCGCGGTGCGTGTTTGTGGCGGCCATCCGCGGGCCATCTCCTACGGCCATGCACCCAACGCGCTCTATCGCATCACAGCCCTTCGGAGCGAGAATTTCCGCTCGACGTTTTTCGTCACGGGCCCGCGTGGTCCGCTGGGAGCGTTCACACTGAACATTCCGGGTGCCCACAATGCCGTCAATGCGCTCGCGGTCATCGCGCTCGCCTCCGAACTTGGCGTCGAAACGGAGAAAATCGCCGCCGCTCTCGACGGATTCCGCGGTGCCAAGCGACGGTTCGAGATTCGTTACGAGTCGACCCGCCATCTCGTGGTCGATGATTACGGACACCACCCCACCGAGATTGCCGCGACGCTCGCCACGGCGCGAACGGGCGGTTGGAAGCGCGTGATCGCGATGTTTCAACCCCACCGCTTTACGCGGACGCTCGCCCTCAAGGAAGAATTCGGCCGGGCGTTCGCTTTGGCGGATCATGTTTTCGTCTCGGATGTTTACGCGGCGAGCGAAAAACCAATCCCGGGAGTCTCCGGCCAGACGATCGTGGACGCGCTCCTTGCCAACGGACATCCCTCCGCTCGCCACGTGCCGGAAATCCCGAGAATCCATCAGGCCGCCGGAGCGATCATCGATGACGGTGACTTGGTGCTGAGCCTCGGTGCTGGCAACATCCACGAGGCGGGATCGCGACTGGCCGCCGACCTCACAACGCGCGATAAACTTCTCGAGGTCATGGGACCGGGCACGATCCGGCTCCATGAACCGCTCTCCAAACACACGACGATGCGCATCGGCGGGCCGGCACAGTTTTGGGCAGAGCCCGAGACCGAGGAAGGGTTCGCCGACTTGGTCCGCCACTGCTTCGATCACGATTTGCCATTCATGGTCATGGGCCGCGGTTCGAACCTGCTCGTGCGCGATGGCGGCATTCCGGGCGTTGTTGCCCATCTGGCCCGCGGCGAATTCCTCCGACATACCGTGAACGACCGTGAGATCACAGCCGGCGTCGGCGTCAAATTCAAACAACTCAGCGCCCTCGCCCGCAATGCCGGTCTCGGCGGATTCGAATGGATGGAGGGCATCCCGGGAAACCTCGGCGGTGGCCTTCGTATGAACGCCGGGGCCATGGGCGTCCAGACGTTTGACCAGGTCGTCCGCGTGCGCTTTTGCGACCAGGATGGCAACATTTTCACACGCACACCGGCCGAAATGGACGTCCATTATCGCAGTGTTCCGATGCTCCGGCAGAACTACGCTCTGTCAGCCGTCCTGACCGGAACGCCCGCTCCCACCGAAGACATCGACCGCCGCATCGCGGAGTCGGTCGCAAAACGCCGCGACTCCCAGCCGATCGCCGCCAGCGCGGGCTGCATCTTCAAAAACCCGGGTGGGATTCCGGCGGGACGTCTCATCGAAGAACTGGGCTTCAAGAATTTCACCCTCGGTTATGCCCGCGTTTCGGAAGTGCATGGAAATTTTATTGTGAATGATGGCGGGGCCTCGGCATCCGATGTGCTCGCGCTCATTCAGGAAATCCAAGTCGCTGCCGAGAGAACCCGCGGCATCACGTTGGAAACCGAGGTACAAATCGTAGGGGTGGACGCATGAACAAGTCGTATGCAGGAATTTTGTCGGGAAAAGCCGTGGCTGTCCTCATGGGCGGACCGGGAGCCGAGCGCGAGGTCTCTCTCCGCTCCGGAGCCGCCGTAGCCCGGGCTTTGGAGACCGTAGGAGCCCGCGTGACCGCCCACGACATTCAGGGTCCCGACTTCACTCTCCCGACCGACACCGACCTCGCCTTCAACATTATCCACGGGACATTTGGCGAGGACGGCGAGATCCAAACCCTTCTCGACGCCCGCGGCATCCCCTACACCGGCGAAGGAGCACCCGGCAGCAGACTGGCTTTTGACAAGATCGAGACGAAAATCTGCTTTCGCCAAGCCGGAGTCCCCACCTCGGCGTGGGAGATCCTTGCACCGGGCGAGTCCCCCAAAATGCCGCTTCCCTACGTGGTCAAGGCCCCACGCCAGGGCTCCAGTGTGGGCGTTCACATTATCAAACACGAAGCCGAACTGGCCCCGGCCTTGGAAGATTGTTTCCAATACGGTCCGGTCGTTCTCGTGGAAGAATTTTTCGCTGGCCGCGAACTCACCGTCGGTATTCTCGGCGATGAGGCCCTGCCCATCGTAGAGATCCAGCCGAAGGCGGGATTTTACGACTACCAAAACAAATACACCAAAGGCGCGTCGGAGTATCACGTCCCCGCCCCGCTCCCCGACGCTCAGACAAGGGCGGTTCAGCAGGCCGCCCTGGCCGCCCACCGGTCGCTCGGACTGGAAGTGTATTCGCGCGTGGATGTGCTGCTCGGTCCCAACGGCGATCTCAGCGTTTTGGAAATCAACACGATTCCCGGAATGACGGAAACGAGCCTCCTGCCGAAGGCGGCGGCCGTTGTCGGCATCGACTTTCCCGCGCTCTGCGAACAAATTGGAGGCCTTTCTTTGGAACGATTCCGGACCGCATGAGACGTCGCGCTCCCCATATTCCCGGCAACCGTCGCCTCCGCGCGCCGCGCGGCCAGCACCTTTTGGATGTCAAGGTGCGGACCGTCACGGCCCGGCGTCAGCGCCGCAAAATGATCGGCGGCTTTTTTTGGAAAGTCATTCTTCTCGTCGCAATCTGCGTCGCCGGATGGATTGGCGCGGGCACGGTTCTCGACAAGTTTTTTTTCTCGAATCCCGAATACAACCTCCGGCGCGTCACGGTGGAACTCGACGGCGTCATGACGCGCGAGGAAGCGCTCACCGAAACAGGAATTCGGGAAGGCGAAAACATCTTCCGCGTCGATCTCGCGAAGGCCGAGAAGGCCCTCCGCGCCATCCCGCAGGTGTCGAATGTGGTGATCGAGCGCCAGTTGCCGGACGCTGTTTCGATCACGCTTACCGCCCGCCGACCCGTGGCTTGGGTCGCTCCGTCCGACGAGAATGCCGACCCATTCGACCCCGAGCACTCGCTGCTGGCCGATGAGAACGGTTTTCTCATGAAGCCCCGTCTGGTGCATCCCGAGTATTACCACCTCCCGGTGATCTATGGCGTCCGGAGCGACAACATCCGCGACGGAGAACCCCTTCACAACGAGGACCTCCGCCGGGCTCTGGCGCTTCTCGATGAAGTCGCCAACAAACCCGAGACCCTGCTTCGCGTGCGGTCCATGAACATCGCGAAGGGCTATTGCATCGAAGTCACGAGCGACCGAAATGCCCGCATTCTCTTCGCCCCGGAAGATTTCTCGGGCCAGCTGGGCCGCCTGCAACTCCTCCTCGAACACTGCCGCGAGACCGGCCGCGAGTTGGAATCCGTGAACCTGATGGTCCGCCGAAATACCCCGGTGACCTTTGTCATGGCCTCCGCAGCCGAACCGGCTCCCGCGAAGCGGACAACACAAAGCGGAAAGGCGGCGAGAAACTGATGGCCCGCGA
Organism: uncultured Chthoniobacterales bacterium; assembly: GCA_964516295.1. Classification (GTDB taxonomy): domain Bacteria; phylum Verrucomicrobiota; class Verrucomicrobiia; order Chthoniobacterales; family Terrimicrobiaceae; genus CAZEYT01. Next base: position 26,857 of record CAZEYT010000023.1, read on the forward strand.
AGATATCCATGTCGGCCTCGAGATCGGCACCACCAAGGTGTGTGCGGTCGTCGCCGAATGCCGGGACGATGGCGAGATCCGCCTCCTCGGGGTGGGTGAGGCCCCCTCACGGGGCGTGCGAAAAGGCGAAATCGTTGATTTTGAAAATGCCTCGAAATGCGTGCATGAAGCTCTTTCGGACGCCGAGGAAAAAAGCGACGTCGAGATCAAGAGCGTCTGGCTCGCCGTTACCGGAAGCCACATCCAAAGCTTCAACAACCGCGGCTCGGTCGCCATCCCGGAGGAAACCGGAGAGATCACCGACGAAGAAATCCAAGAGGTCGAATACAAGGCCAAGGAAATCAGCCTCCCGAAGGAAAACGCGATCCTCCACTCGATTATCCAGCACTATTACGTGGACGGCCAAGAGGGCGTTCTGAATCCCATCGGCATGCTGGGCTCACGTCTCGAGGCGGATTTTCATATCATCCACGGCGTCAAAAACCGGATTCAGAATGCGATCCGCTGCGTCGGGGAATTTCATATCGAGGTCGAAGATGTCGTTGTCAATTCCCTGGCCTCTGCCCAGGTCGTGCTCGACCAACACCGGAAAGAAGCCGGGGCGGTCGTCGTCGATATCGGCGGTGGCGTCACGGACTACATCGTCTATCTCGACGGAAGCGTGCGGCACAGCGGCGTGCTGGCGGTCGGTGGCGACCACATCACCAACGACATTTCCATCGGACTTCGCATCCCGATCACCCGCGCCGAGAAACTGAAAATCGAAGAGGGGTCGGCCGTGCTTGGCAAATCCCTCCCGGGCGAAAAAATCGTTCTCAAGAATGATACCGGCTTCTCCGGCAAGGAAGTCCAACGCGAAATGCTCAACATGATCATCCACGCGCGCCTCGAGGAGCTTTTCACCCTCCTCCGAAAACGACTCGTCGGCGAGGTGCCGGAACACCTCCTCGGTGCAGGCATCATGCTCACCGGCGGCTGCAGCCTCATCCGGGGCATTCGCGAAGTTGCCGAATCCGTTTTCGATCTTCCCGTCCACCTCACCCGCGCCCAAGCGGTTTCCGGACCGACCTCGGCGTTCGAGAATCCCCAGTTTTCGACCTGCATCGGCCTCACCAAATATGCGCAGGCCGTTCGCTCGGAGATGCCGGAGGAATCGTTCTTCGGCGGCATCCTCAAGCGCGTCGGCAAAAAATTCCGTCTGCCGTTCTAACCCGAAAGCCCCAATCCATGATCACCATTCCGAAGTTCCTCGACCGCTCGTCCGAACCGGTGGTGCGATTGATCGGGATCGGAAATGCCGGAGTGAATCTGGCGGACCGGATCACCATGGCGGGCATGCAAGGTGTCGGTGTGGTCGCCATGAACTCCGACCTCCAATCGCTCTCGTCTTCGGTCGCTGCACAAAAGGTCGCCCTCGGTCCGCTGGCCACACGCGGGCTCGGCGCAGGCGGGGATCCGGAGATCGGCTCGGACGCCGCCCGCGAATCGGCAGCCGATATCGAGGAGGCTGTCTCGGGAGCCGATATCGTTTTCCTGTGCGGCGGTCTTGGCGGAGGCACAGCTTCCGGAGCGGCCGGGATCGTAGCCGAGGCCGCGAAGCAGGCGGGAGCCCTTCTCATCGCCGTGGTTACCACCCCCTTTGCCTTCGAAGGCCGACGCCGGACCTCCCAGGCGGCGGCGGCCATTCAGGAAATCGAGGCTCAGGCCGATGCGGTGATTCATTTTGAAAATGACCGCATGGCCGAGCTCTCCGCCCCGCGCGCCGGGGTCTCGGAAACCTTTGCCGCCTGTGACGATGTTCTCACGGGGTGTGTCTTTTCGCTCGTTCGACTTCTCGCGACACCCGGGCCGCTCGCCGTCGGGCTCCCGGATCTGCTCGCCGTGCTCCGCGGCGGGAACGAAGCGTCCCTTTTCGGAACCGGCAGCAGCTCGGGAGACAATCGCGCACATGAAGCCCTCGAACAGGCCCTCCGGAGCCCGCTCCTCGACCGGGGGAGGCTCTTGGATGACGCTGCGAGCCTGCTCGTGCATGTGTCCGGTCCGGCCGATCTCTCCTTCGCCGAGGCCACGGTGATTCTTTCGGAAATCTCCAAACACACCTCGGATTCCGCACAGATTCATCTGGGCGTCAGCACGGTCCCGCAATCGGGGATCCCTGTTGTCGTGACGCTCCTCGGGAAATGCGGGTCCGCCCCGGCTCAGCCCGCCAGGGAACGCCAGGTCACTCCCGCACGTCGCTCCGTGACCCCGCCGCCCAAGCCAGTCCGCACGCCGGAACCCGAGGCCTCTGTTCAGTCCGACTTCAGCGAACCCGGGATTGGCACCCCTTCGCCCGAAGAAGCAGAAACCGCTGCGCCCACCCCCATCCAGCCGATTGCCCCGGCACGGGCTCCGCGGCCGGCTCCCGAGCCGACCAAGCCCAAGCCAACCTCTCCGAAGGTGCGCCAGGAGACCCTTCAATTCGAGCCCGTCGCCCGCGGCCGCTTCGAAAAAATCGAGCCGACCATCGTGGAAGGCGAAGATCTCGACGTCCCGACTTTCCTGCGCCAGAACAACAAGCGGCGCTGACCCTTTCCATCCAGACACAACAACGCCGCAGAGTCTTTCGAGACCTGCGGCGTTGTCCGTTTTAAGATGTTTCTTCTCGCGCGAGGTTTAGTAGCGACGGGCGTCGCGTCCTCCGCGTCCGCCGGCACCACCACGTCCGCCGCCGCCACCGCCACCGCGACGATCATCACGAAAGTCGCGGCGCGGGCCATCGAACGAACGGCCGCCACCACCGGGAGCACGCTCCTCGCGGGGACGGGCTTCATTGACGGTCAATGCCCGTCCATCAAGGTCCTTGCCGTGGAAAGCTGCGATGGCCGCCTGGGCCTCCGCATCGCTGCCCATCGTCACGAAGGCAAAGCCGCGCGAACGGCCGGTGAATTTATCCTGCATCAGCATGACTTCCGAAACGGTGCCGCTCTGCGAGAACAGGTCTTGGATCGCGATCTCTGTCGTGTTGAACGAGAGATTGCCCACATAGAGTTTGTTGCCCATGGTCTATTTTTATTTCAACGCACTGGGATCGATGACTGTTCCCGTTCTTCGGGTTTCAACCCACCACCGGAATCTTCCGCACGGGGGGTTTCCAAATCGCGACCTCAACTGCTGATTTGCGCTTATTGTCGGTTTTCGACCGTTTGGCAAACGATTTCTTGGCAAAAGCATGAGAGCGGTTGACCTCGGGCCCGGTTTTCCAGACAGTCCCGGGTGATGTTCCGGAGGCAAATCGGATGGATTCTGATCTTTTTCGCGCTCGCGTTGGCGCCGTCCCACGCGGCGGAGGAGATCCGCGTTCCTTTCAATTTTCAATGGGGCGAGTCGGCCCTGCGGCTCGAAGACAGCCTCAAACGCGTGCAGGCCCGGGTGGTCGAGCGGCGCACGGTTCAGAACCGCTCAGTGCTCGTCGTGGAGGGCATCCCCCAAAAACTCCTCATCCGTGCCCTTTTCTATTTTGACGGTGATTCGCTGAGCGAAATCGAGCTCCACTATGGCGACCGCTCTTGGGACGGCGTGCAGTATGGACAGTTTTTCGACCAAACCCGGCGGAACATCGACACGAAATACGGAATGGGCCGCGTGATCGCCCGCCAAAAGACCCGCGAGGGCGATGTGCTCCAGACCCTCATCGGCTACCAATGGGTCCAGGCCACCACCTCGCTCCAGCTTTTCCTCTACACGGCCGAGCGCGGTGCGGACACGCTGCGCGTGCTGAGCCTCCACTACAAGGGCGTCTGACCCTCCCTTCGCATGAACAGCGACGTTGTCTTGGAGGTGAAAAACCTCCGCAAGGAATTCGGCGGCACCGTGGCCGTGGAAGATCTCAACCTGACCCTGCATCGCGGAGAGATCCTCGGCCTGCTCGGGGTCAACGGAGCAGGCAAGACGACGGCGATGAACATGATCCTCGGCCTCACGGCACCGACGTCGGGCTCGATCCATGCCTTTGGCCTGCCGATGCCGCGCCATCGGATCGAAATCCTCCGCCGAAGCAACTTTTGCTCGGCTTACGCCCCGCTGCCGTCGAATCTTCTCGTCTGGCAAAACCTCCTCGTCTTTTCACTGATCTACCGCGTGAAGAACCGCCGAGCCCGCACGGCCGAACTTCTCGACATGCTGGAAATCTCCCACCTCCGCGACCGGGTCACAGGCCAGCTCTCCTCGGGCGAATCCACCCGCGTCAATCTTTGCAAAGCCCTCCTGAATTCCCCCGAGCTCCTGATGCTCGATGAGCCCACCGCGAGCCTCGACCCCGACATCGCCGACAAGGTCCGAAAAACCCTCCGCCGCGTGCAGAAAGAATCCGGTATCGCCATGCTCTATACATCGCACAACATGCGCGACATCGAGGAGGTCTGCGATCGCGTTCTCTTTATCCACCATGGCAGGGTCCTCGCCGAAGGAACGCCGCAGGAAGTGGTCAAAGCCTCGAACCACGAGTCGCTGGAGGAAATGTTCATCGAGCTCGCCCGCGCCACGCGTACGCCATGATCCCGCTTCCCGTCATCACCGGCCTCGTCCTCCGCTACGTTCTGCTCTACTCGCGCAATGCCATCCGGCTGGTCGAGCTCGTCTTCTGGCCGGCCGTGGACCTCATGGTCTGGGGATTTCTCACCCTATACCTCAAGGAAAACACCAGTGGCGACTTCCCGCAGTTCATCACGTTCCTCATCGGAGCCATGATTTTTTGGGACGTGCTCTTTCGAGCTCAACAGGGTCTCGCCATCTCGTTTTTGGAAGACGTCTGGACGCGCAATCTTCTCAACGTCTTCGTCGCGCCCGTCCGCCCCTCCGACTACGTCATCGCCACGGCCATTGTCGGCACCCTTCGCGTCGCCGTCACCGTGCTCGTCCTCGCTGTCCTCGCCTGGGTTGGCTATTCCTTCCGGCTTTGGGATTTCCAACTTCTGCTCATCCCTTTCTTTGCCCATCTTCTCCTCTTTGGGTGGGCTCTCGGCATGATCTCCGTCTCGCTCATCCTGCGGTGGGGCCAGGCCGCCGAATCGCTTGGCTGGGCCGTCCCCTTCCTCATCCAGCCGGTGTCCTGCGTCTTTTATCCGGTGAGCGTGCTGCCGCCATGGCTCCAACCCGTGGCCTACTCGCTGCCGTCCACCCACGTCTTCGAAGGCATGCGCGCCGTGCTCGCCGGAAACCCGCTTCCGCATGGTGACCTCCTCGCGGCCACCGGACTCAACGTCCTCTTCCTCGCCCTGGCCGCCTGGCTCTTTGCCCTGACCCTCCAAAGTGCCCGCGAACGCGGCCTGCTCGTCAAAATCGCCACGCAATAGACAGAACCCAAAACCGGCTGACATTAGAAAATCTAATTCAGCCTTGACCCGGCCCGCCCGTCCGTCTATTCCTCAAAGCACAGGGAAAACTTTCCCCAGCTGCTCTTTTCATTACCAACCAATCCGTCGGCCTAGGAAAGCGGGGTGAAACTCCCCCACTGTCGCGCAAAGGTCAAAGTCCGGGTTCGAACCGGCGGAGAAAACCACACCGTCCTGAAATGGACAACGGCAGCGCATGACTGTCCGTGTGGGGGTAGTCCTTTTTCTAAACGGGGGAAAGACTGTCCATTAACATCCCCGTCTCGAGAAAGAAAAAGGAGTCACGTCATGAACAAGAGATTTCTCGGCATTTTGATTGCCGGGTTTTGCGCAATTTCCACAGCCTTCGGCCAGATCACCGGAATGCAGGATATTCTTCTGTGGACCGGGAGCGGCGCGAATGAGTCGGCGCTCGTCTTTGATTTTCATGGTCCGTCGGGCCGGCAATCATTTGCCTTCGGTTATCGCTGGGACGGCACGGCCACCGCGCAGGACATGATCACGGCCGTCGACCAAGCTTGGTTCGAGCTCTCGGTTTCATCACCGTCCTATGTGGTGAATGTCTCGTTTTTGGATGTTGTAACCGGGATCACCCATGATAAGTCGAGTGGAAGCTTCGCCACCTACCCGAACGACTACCTGAATTGGGGCTACTACGCCGCGGGGGGAACGGCCACTAAGTTCAGCTCCACGCCCCCATACGGCCCTGTCGGCACCGTGACAATTCCGGGCGGCGGATCGTCAGTACCTGTTTCTTGGACGACCTCCCCGTCCGGTTCCGCGGATCGCTTTCTCGCAAACGGTTCATGGGACGCGTTCAGTTTCGGCCAGTCCAACCAATTGTTTGTTCACCAAACTCCGCCCTTGGGCATAGTTTACGCTGCGGTCCCGGAGCCGTCTCAAGTCGCTCTTCTCCTTTTCGCCGGGGCAATGGTGTTCTTCCATGCGCGCAAGAGGCTTCACTGTTCTTGAGTTGCTGGCGGCGGTGACGATAATCCTCGTCCTCGCCATCGCCCTCACCTCGGCGGGGCGTCGTGTCTATGAATCGAGTTCGCTGGCGGTCTCGGCAAACAACATCCGTCAACTGGCCGCCGGGGGAATCAACTATCTCGCAGAGAACAACAATGTCTTCTGGCCCTACCGAGATGCCGCTCCATCGGGGCAGAACGGTGTCACATGGTGGTTTGGTTTCGAGCGAAGTACAAGCCTCTCGGCAAGAGAGGGACAGCGGGAGTTTGACCCGGCCCTCGGTCCGCTGGGGGGATACATTCCGAAGGGTATCCGCCCGGATCCCAGTTTTTCTCTCGGAGCCAGCGCATTCAAACCCAAGTATCGAAGCGGCTATATCGGCGCCGGCTACAATGTCCTTTTGGGCGGCGGATTCCTCAACAACAAGCCCCGGCAAAATGCCCTGCAATTGGCGAACCCTGCGAAGGTGGTCGTTTTTGCCACATCGGCGCAGGTGAACTCCTTCCAACCGCCCGCCTCGTCCAGGAAGCCGATGCTGGAAGAATTCTACGGAATCGATGAAAATGAAGTCACCGTCCACTTTCGCCACAATGGGAAAGCGATGGTCTCCTTCGCCACGGGAAACGCGGGGTTTCTGGAGATCGACGAATCGACCCGCGATCCGCGCATGCCGCGCGCCAACGTCGGGCGCTTCGCTCCCTCGGGAAACAACGCCTGGCTCCAATAGAAAATTCCCGACCTCGCTCGGGCGTTGCCAGTTGCTCGGCCATCGCGCAGGATTTGAGTTCCGCCATGGACTCACTCACCGATCTTTCCACACCCGACCTTGCCGCCTTTTCCGCCAATGTTCGCGCGGGTCTCCTTTCTGAATCCCAGACCCGGCTGGCGTCGTTGCTGCTCAACGCCGGACAGGCCCACCTCTTTGCAAGCTGGGACGAACCGGGAAACAACGACAACGCCAAGAAGAGGTTTCTCGAAATGCTCGAAACGGCACACACCTCGTATCCCGGCGGTCTGCCTGCCTACATCACGAATGCCCGCACCCTCCTTGCCGAGGCCGCGGCCGGAACAAACCCGTTCGAAGGATGCACGCCGGAGCAACCGGACCTTGTGGATCTTTCCTCATTCGGCTCGGACTATGACGCCGCGGAGGAAATCGGCTTCCGTGAATTCGCCCACACGGCGGTCGTCCTTGTCGCGGGCGGGCTCGGCGAACGCCTGGGCTATCATGGCATCAAACTCGACATCCCGGTCGAGGTCACCGAGACCACATCCTACCTCGCCCACTTCACCGCCGTCCTCCGCGCGGCCTCGGTCCGTTTCGGCCGGCCGGTTCCGCTTGTCATCATGACCAGCCGCGACACGCAAGATGGTACACTCGCCACGTTGGAGAAAAACGAGTGGTTCGGTCTTTCCCGCGATCAGGTCACCATCGTCCGCCAGGAGTTGGTCCCGGCCGTTTGCGACCTCGAAGCCCGGATCGCCTTGGAAAAACCCTACGAGTTGATCCTCAAACCTCACGGGCACGGCGACATTCACATGCTCCTCCACTCCACGGGCACGGCACAGAAACTCGCCGACGCCGGAGTGCGCCACCTCCTCTTCATCCAAGACACCAACGGGCAGGTCTTCAACGCCGCCTTTGCCGCCATCGGCGTCTCCGTTCAAAAGGGCTACGACTTCAACTCGATCGCGGTCAATCGCGTGCCGGGCGAGGCGGTCGGTGGAATCGCGAGACTGGTTCGAAAAGACGCCACCGCCCTCACCGTCAACGTCGAATACAACCAGCTCGATCCCCTCCTCCGCGCGACGGTGAACCCCGACGGAGATGTCCCGGATGCACGCGGCTTTTCGGTCTTCCCGGGCAATATCAACCTCCTCGTCCTGCGGCTTGATTCCTACCTCCGCGTCCTTGATCGCACACAGGGCATCATCGCGGAATTCATCAACCCGAAATTTGCGGACGCCACCCGGACCACGTTCAAAAAACCCGCCCGCCTCGAAACGATGATGCAGGACCTGCCGAAACTCTTCACGGATGGCGAGAAGGTCGGCGTCACCGTTTTCCAACGCGAATGGTGCTTCAGCGCCTGCAAAAACAATCTCGCCGACGCTGCCGACAAAGCCGCAAAAAACGGACCGCCGGAGAGCGCCTCCAGCGCCGAGAACGACTTTTACCTCGCCGGTCGCACCAAGCTTCGTCTCGCCAGCGTCAACGTGACCGATGGACCCATCGCGTCGATCCGTGGCATCCCCTTCACCACCGGTCCGCGCATCCTCCTCCGCCCGGGTTTCGCTCTCACACTCGCCGATCTCCGGCAGCGGCTTCGCGGCGGTCATTTCTCGGGCGACTGCACCCTCGTCGTGGACGGCGATGTTCGGTTGGAAAACGTCACCCTCGCCGACGGAGCCGGTCTGAGCATTTATGCTGCAGCCGGAGCGTCGGTCACTGTCTGCGATCTCTCGCTGCCGCCCACGCCGGGTTTTGAACTCGTCGAACTCACCGACGCGGAAATGACCTCCTCCGAGATTCCCGAATACCTCCGCATCCGCGCCTATCGCATCGTCCGCCGCGATCCGGTGGAGATCCGCATCACCGAACCCGGCCGCTGGACCGTGCTGGCCGACGGCCGCGTCGAACGAACCGGAGACTGATTCTCCACGGTCGGAATTCTTGCCCTGCATCATTGTCAAACGCGGGCAACAGGCTCTATCGCTACTTTCGTTCATGGCCCAGTTCATCAATGCCGTCGGAAGTGGCGGCGATCAGCCCACACCCGGGGAGCGACGCTTCGGCGAGCGACTTCGCACCCATCTGGAAGACGACTATCTCTGCTGGCACAATGTGCCTGTGGGGCCCCGGCGACAGTATCCCGACTTCGTCACCCTCCATCCCCGCCACGGTCTATGGATTTTTGAGGTCAAGGACTGGCGACTCGATTCGCTGCGGATGATCGGCAACCACCACGTCGAACTCCACACGGCCACGGGCGGCGTAAAGACGATTGCGAACCCGCTCCACCAAGCGCGCCAATACGCTCTCGCCATCGTCAACAAGCTTTCCACCGACCCGCAATTGCAGGATCCGGCGGAACGTTACCGCGGCCGGATTTGTTTTCCCTACGCCTGGTGTGCCGTCCTCACCAACATTACCCGGCGTCAGCTGCGGGAGGTTTTGACGGAGGAGGAACAGGAGCTGGTCTTGCCCGAACGTCTGATTCTCTGCAAAGACGAGATGCTCGAAAGCACACCTCCGGATGTTTTTCAGGAAAAGCTCTGGGGCATGTTTCACTATCGATTCGGCCAGCCCCTCTCGCTGCCGCAGATCGAGCGCGTCCGCTGGCACCTCTTCCCGCAGATCCGAATCACCTCGGTGCAGCGGGATTTCTTTGCCACATCGCCCGAAGACACCGACGAGGAACCGATCCCGGAACTCATCAAGGTCATGGACCTCCAGCAGGAACACCTGGCCCGCAATCTCGGCGACGGACATCGCGTGGTCCACGGGGTCGCCGGATCCGGAAAAACGCTCATCCTCGGCTACCGCTGCCTGCATCTCGCACGCGTGTCCCACAAGCCGGTCCTCGTGCTTTGTTTCAACATCACCCTCGCCGCCCGGCTCCGGGCATTTGTTGAGTCAAACGCGATTGAGGATCGCGTTCGCGTTCACCACTTTCACGAATGGTGCAAAACGCAGATCGACTCCTACCACCTCGACGTCGCGGGCACGGGAAAAATCTGGGACCGTCAGGTGGAATCCGTGATCACCGGTGTGGATCGCGGGCTCGTGCCCCGCGGACAATATGGCGCCATCCTCATCGACGAAGGCCATGACTTTCAGCCCGAGTGGCTCCGCTTGGTTGCCCAGATGGTCGACCCCGCGACGGATTCGCTTTTGCTCCTCTACGACAGCGCGCAGTCGATTTACAAACGGAAGGGACGCTTCTCACTTTCCAGCGTTGGCATCAAGGCCCAGGGCCGGACCACCATTCTGCGGCTCAACTACCGGAACACCCGCGAGATCCTCGCGTTTGCTTACGACTTTGCCTCGTCGTTTCTTCCACCCGAGGAAGCGGACGACGATCACATTCCTCTCATCCGCCCCGAAGCCGCCGGGCTCAGCGGTCCCGTTCCTGCGTTCCGGTTTCGATCCTCTCCGGAGGAGGAAATCGCCTACGCCGTCGAGTGCGTGCGGAAGTGGAGCGATCATGGCACTCCGCTCTCGGAAATTGCGCTGCTCAGCTGCGATCATCGCCACGGGGCCCTGGCCGCGGCCGCGCTGAAGCGGGCGGGCATTCCCGCTCATTGGATGGCTCACCGCCATCGCAAGAAATCCTACGACCCGCGCCGGGATTGCGTGGCCATCCTCCCGATCCCCAGCAGCAAAGGCCTCGAATTCAAATCCGTGATTGTCCTCGGCACCGGACACATCGACGCCAAAACGGCGGCATTTTCCGACAACGTCCGCCTGCTTTACGTGGCCATGACACGCGCCAAGGAACATCTACTCCTCACTGCGTCGTCGCGGAATACCTTCACCGAACATCTCGAAAAACTCGCCGCCTGATCCGCACTCTCCACCGGACGCTCACGTCGCCGGGGCCGCCGGGCGCGACGTCCAGCGTATCCAAAGCGTCGCCACGCCGCCGAGCAGGAGATTGAAGCCGATCATGATGCCAAAGAGCGCATCCCGCTCGCCCACCGTTCGGGTGAGAAGAAGCACCGCGACCACAAGCATGCCAAGCCCCGCGAGCAGGGAGCCGATCCATCGAAAAAACGGACGACTTCGCAGGGCGACGATCACACGTGCCAGACCGTGAATGGCAAACGCAATGCCGAAAAGGTTTCCCGCCCAGGACGCCGCCACCTGCGTGTCGAGAAACAAGGCGAGCCCGGCGAGCATGTTCAGGACCGCAAAAAAGATCGTGCCCAGAATCTGGCTCCAGTTCCGCCCATGGAGCGCATAGACAATTTCCGAAAAACCCGAAACAACGAGAAAGATCGCGAGCACCAGAACCGACCGATGAGCCGCCACCGCCGGAGCAAGAAACGACCCCGCCCCGAGACCGATGGCCAACAGGGCGAGAACCGCCGAGGCGGGAACGGTCGGTTGCTTTTCCGTCCAGAACTGACTTTCCTTGACCGCTTCCGGAGGCTGCGGCGGCTCGGGAAGCCCGCGTTCTTTCTGAATCCGCTCCGCACGACGCGCGACCCGGTCGGCCCAATCCTGACACTGATTGCTGAAGAACGAGTAGTAGTGCCCGTCATCCACCTCCGCCAAGGCCGCCCGCGCCGCTTCGGGATGAAACCTCCGCCCGACGAGCCAGTA
>CAZEYT010000024.1:0-38063 GCA_964516295.1 uncultured Chthoniobacterales bacterium
AGCGCCCCTACATGCTGCGCCGCCGCACGCGGGAGTTTGACGACGTCATGAACCAGCAGCGTGAGGGCGGTTATGGCTATCGCAATGAGGTGATGGACTCCGACCACCCGCGCCAACTCATCGATGAGGTCATCAACGAGATGGTGCCGAAAAAAGTTGCCTCGTTTCTTGATGCCGCCGAAGGCGAGGAGCCGGATCTCGACGGGCTTCTCCAGTGGGTGAACTCCACTTTCCCGCTCGGCCTCACCCGCGAGAAAGCCGCGTTTGAAAGCCGCTCGGCCGAAGAGAACGGCGTTTTTCTCACGACCACGATTCGCGAGGCCTACGAGCGGAAGGCAGCTCTCGAAAATGCTGACGCGCTGCGGGGGTTGGAGCGATTCATTATCTTGAACGCGGTGGACCGTCTCTGGCAGGAACACCTCTACGCCATGGACGGGCTCCGCGAGGCGGTTTATCTCCGGGCGTTCGGTCAGAAGGATCCGCTCGTGGAGTATAAAAACGACGCGTATTCGATGTTTGTGGAGTTGATGGACAACATCAAATCCGAGGTTCTCAGCAACCTCTTCCGCAGCACGACGAACCTTCAGGCGTTCGAGCAGCTTCTTGCGAGCCTCCCGCAGAATTTGCTTCGTGCGGACCCGGCGGGCAATATGCGCTCCTCCCCGGCCCCGACCGCCCCCGCGGCCAAGGCGCCGGAGGCGTCGTCATCGCCCAGTTTCGAGCTTTCCATGAAACGCGAACTCCCGAAGGTCGGGCGGAACGATCCCTGTCCATGCGGAAGCGGGAAGAAGTACAAATCCTGCTGCGGTCGGACGGCTTGATCCGGACGGCGGCGAGATTGTGGATTTTTTGACAGACGGAGCCAGCGGCCCGAAGTTGACGGGTTCCGTGGCTGCTTTTTCCGAAACCCGCGGCTCCTTTTCGAGTCGCACATGCACACGCCGCTCTGCAAACACGCGAGCGGGATGCCGGGCGAGTATGCCGAGGTGGCACTGCGGCGCGGGTTGCGCGGGATCATCGTGACGTGTCATTCCCCGATGCCGGATGGCTATTCGTCGCATGTTCGCATGATGCCGGACGAGTTTCCCCGCTATCTCGAACTGGTCGAGTCCGCGGCGAGCGAGTGGCGCGGGCGTTCGGAAATTTTGTTGGGGATGGAAAGTGATTTCGTTCCCGGTCACGAAGACTGGCTGCGCCGACTGCATGATCGTGCGGATTTTCACCACGTTCTTGGTTCGGTACACCCGCAGATTCACGAATACAAAAGCCGCTACTACCGGGGCGATGAATTCGAATACCAACGCGTGTATTTCCAACACCTCGCCGAGGCCGCCGAGACGGGGCTCTTCGACACGCTCTCCCACCCCGATCTCATCAAAAACGAAGCGCCCGAGGCGTGGAATCTTGACCGCATTCTGCCGGACATCCGCCGGAGTCTCGAACGCATCGCGGCCAGCGGATGTGCGATGGAGTTGAATACGTCGGGGCTTAACAAACGCTTGCCGGAGATGAATCCCGGCCCCGAAATTCTTGCCGAGATCAACGAACGCGGAATCCCGGTTGTCATCGGAGCCGACGCCCACGTGCCCTCACGGGTCGGAGATCGGTTTCTCGAAGCACTGGATTTGTTGGAAACCGCGGGCTTCCATCAGGTAAGCGGCTATGAAAACCGCGGCAGGTTGATGTGCCCATTGCCACGGCGAGAGCCAGTCTGCTGGCTTGGAGGCGCGAACAGGATTAACCGAGGTCGGGCCTTGTTTGGCGCGTCATGTCGCGGGCTGTTTCCCGACGCCACTTATCGATGGCAGCGTGGTTTCCCGAGAGAAGAATTTCCGGCACTTTCCATCCGCGGTAATCCTCGGGGCGGGTGTAGTGCGGATGATCGAGCAGTCCGGTGGCGAAGGATTCGTGAACGGCCGATTGATCGTCACCCAAAACCCCGGGCAGGAGACGCACGACCGCATCGGTGACGACCAAGGCCGGAAGTGCGCCATTGGTCAGCACATAATCCCCGATGGAAATTTCGTCGTCGACGAGATGATCCGCCACCCGTTGGTCGATCCCTTCATAGTGGCCACAAAGGAGGATGAGATGGTTGCAGGTGCGCGCGAGTTCGGCGGCGAGGGCGTGGGTGAAGGGGCGGCCTTGGGGGGACATGAGCACAACGTTGCTCGCGGGCGTCCGCAGCTCGGCCAAAGCGCGGTCGATGGGTTCGATCTTCATGACCATTCCCGGCCCGCCGCCGTAGGGCGCGTCATCGGTAGTACGGTGTTTTCCGGTCGCCCACGTTCGGAGATCGACGGCTTCCAACCGCGCGAGTCCTTTGTCCCCGGCGCGTTTGAGAATGCTGGTTTCCAGAACGCCGCGGCACATCTCGGGGAAGATGGTGAGGATCTGGATTTTCATGCCGCGAGTGTGCCCGAGCCCCGCACCGCAGGCAAGCGGCCTTGCCTGCAGGCGGGCGGGGGAGGTCAGTCCTCGCCCTGGGCCTTGGTGAATCCCGGTGCGCCGTCGATTTCCTCGAGCTTCTCGATGTGCATCCACCGGAAGCCCCGCGCTTCGATGGCGGTGAGGAGCGTTTGGATCGACGGGACGGAGACTCCGCCTTCTGGGCTCACAAACCGGCAGCGCCACTGATCCACGCAGTCGGTTTCCGCGCCGCGACTCGGGAAGACCTGGGTGCCGCGGTTCGAGATCATTTTGAGTTTCAACCCGGCGGCGGGAGCCGCAGAAGTCAGAAATTCACCGAGCTCGGCCGGTGTCGTGTCGGCCTCGACGAAGACATCGCAGCCGATGGTGGCGCGGGTCTTCGGACGAACGGTGACCGGTCCGCCTTCGAATTTCGGCATCTGGAGAGCGGAATAATCCCGCGCGCCGAAGCGCGATGGTTGACGGCCGAAATTGGCGATGACGGCATCGGCGTAGGCCTGGGTGCCGACCGGCGGGTGTTTTCCGGCCACATCCTTCGTGACCGCAACGCCCTCTTCCAGCGTGGCAAGAACGGCGTTCTCCACCTTTCGTGCGGCTTCAAGTTCTCCGATATGTCGGAGCAGAAGCACACCGGAAAGGATCATCGCCGTCGGGTTTGCCACGTCGAGACCCGCGTATTTGGGAGCCGATCCATGGACCGCTTCGAAGATCGCGATGCCCTGGCCGATGTTTGCCGACGGCGCGAAGCCGAGTCCGCCGATGAGACCGGAGCTCAAATCGCTGATGATGTCGCCGTTCATGTTGGTCGTGATGATGACCTCGAACTGCTCCGGTTTTTTCACGAGTTGGTGCGCGCAGTTGTCGATGATGATGTGCTGGGCATCCATCTCGGGATACTCCTTGGCCACCTCCTCGAAGACGCGCTTCATGAGCCCCTCGGTGAGTTTCATGATGTTGGCCTTCGTGGCGCAGTGAACTTTCTTGCGGCCCTCGGCGCGGGCGAGCTCAAAGCCCAGCCGCACGATCTTTTCGCAGCCTTTGCGCGAGATGAGTTTCAGACACTGGGCGACCCCCGGGGTCTGCATGTGCTCGATGCCGGCGTAGAGGTCCTCGACGTTTTCACGAACGACGACGAGGTCGACGCCGCGTCCGCTGAACGCCGTGGGAACGCCGGGGAACTCACGGACGGGGCGGATGTTTCCGTAGGTTTCGAAAAGCTTCCGCAGGGTGACGTTGGCACTCTTCTCTCCGAATCCGACCGGTGTTCCGAGCGGCCCTTTGAGAACCGTGCGGGTCCGCGAGATGGAGGCGATGGTTTCCTCCGGCACGCCCGAGGGGATGCCGCGGCGGAACACGGATTCGCCGGCATCGGCTTCCTCCCAGGTGAGACCGACGCCCGTGGCATCGAGGATGCGGCGGGTGGCTTTGACGACTTCGGGTCCGATCCCGTCTCCGGGAATGATGGTGATGGGTGTTTTTGGCATGGTTTGAGATTAGATATGGGTTTCGGTGAGGGCGGCGGTGTCGAGCTCGGATTGAATCCGGTTCGGTGCGTCGCCCCGGAGATGGGCCGTGAGAACCGGCTTCAGCAGGGCCGGAGCTTTGGCGGCGAGGTCGATGGGAAGCGTATGCTCGATCTGCCGGCCATTGATCCGGACGACGATTTTCATGGGTTCCAGCCAGGCTCCCTCGAAGTCTTCGACGAGGACCCCGGCGGCGGCCTGTGGATTTTTTTCAGAGGTCCAAAAGATCCGGCTCTGGCACAATGCGGCCCGGGCGGCATCTTGGAGGGAATCGAGCGAAAGGATCTCGGCTTTGTTCAAGGAAGGATTGTTGGTCGTGTTCATGAGGGAGAGTTTGCCCCGGGCCAAGCGATTCTTCCAATAGAAGGATTGCAAATGATCGATACTAAAAATAGATCATTAACCGCGAATGAACTATCACCACCTCCGTTACTTTCATGTCGTGGCCCGGCTGGGCAATATGACCCGCGCCGCCGCGAGGCTGAACGTGGCGCAGTCGGCGGTGAGCATTCAAATCCGCCAGCTGGAGGAATCGCTCGGCACGCCGCTTTTTGAGCGGGACCGCAAAAGCCTCGTGCTGACCGAGGCCGGGCGTCTGGCCATGGAGTATGCCGATACGATTTTCCGCGCGGGGGAGGAACTGGTTGACGCCTTGCGTAACCGGCCGGCCGATCGCCGCATCCTTCGGGTGGGAGCCGTGGCGACGCTGTCGCGGAACTTCCAGATCGCGTTGCTGAAGCCCGTGCTGGCCGAGGCGGAGGTGGTCATTCGGACGGGTCCGCTGCGTGATTTGCTGGCGCAACTGCGGTCTCACAATCTCGATTTGGTTCTGGCCAACCAAGCCGTGCCGCGAGATGCGGAAACTCCCTGGCACAGCCATTTGCTCGACGAGCAGGACGTGTGCTTGGTGAGCCGGCCGTTTCCCGGGAAGAAAAAGCTGAAGTTTCCTCAGGATCTGGAGGGATGTCGGGTGGTTTTGCCGGGGTTGGACAGCAACGTGCGGGCGGGGTTTGATGCGATTCTTGAACGGGCGGGGGTGCGTCCGGTGATCGTTGCCGAGGCGGATGACATGCCGATGCTGCGCTTGCTTGCGCGCGAATCGGAGGCGCTCACGCTTGTTCCGCGGGTCGTTGTGCAGGATGAGTTGGAAGCGCGGGAATTGGTCGAACGGTGCCGGATCCCGGATTTGACCGAGACGTTTTATGCGATCACACCGACGCGGCGGTTTCCGAATCGTCTGGTGGCCGGATTGCTCTCCCGGTGACGCGGACGATTGCATCCCGGCTTGGAACGGCCACATTGCAGGCATGAGCCAATCTTGTTCGGACGAAAATCTCGCCGCCGGCCTCGCCCGCTGCCCGGAGTGGAATCTCAAAAACGGTGCCATTATTCGCAGCTTCCGCTTTCCGACCTTTCGCGAGGCTTTTGCCTTCATGACGTCGGTCGCGGCCCTCGCGGAGGAGATGAACCACCACCCGGATTGGTCGAATTCCTACAATCGCGTGGAGATTTCGCTTTCGACGCACAGCGCCGACGGGTTGACGGAGTTGGATTTTGCGCTTGCGGAGCGGATAGATGCGGTGGCGTCCGGCATGAGGGATTGACAGCGGGCGGGGCCGGGTCTGGAGTGTTCGCGTTTCCGCCATGCTGAATTTTCTCATCCGTCGTCTGTTCATCAGCGTCGTGCTCCTTGTGGGGATCAGCGTGGTGTCGTTTGGCATGATCACGCTGGCGCCGGGCAGCCCGTATCCCTGGGGCGAGTTGAACCCGCGCATTTCGCCGCAAATCAAAGAGACGTTCCGCAAGAAATTTCATCTCGACCGTCCGATCCACGAGCAATACCTGCTGAACATGCGCGATCTGTTCACCGGGCAGCTTCGCAGCATCAAGGACGACCGTCCCGTTCTGGAGCGTATCATGGAACGTCTTCCGGCGACGCTCCGACTGAACGTCGCGTCGATTTTGCTTTCGCTGACGTTCGGGTTGCTGATCGGCGTTTATTGTGCGCGACATGCCGGTCGGACGCCGGACACGCTGGTTTCGTTGGGGGTTTTTGTGTTCATTGCGGTGCCCACGTTCTGGATCGCGAACATGGCCTTGATCGGGTTGGTGAAATTCGCGCAGGTTCCGGTGCTCGGCACGCAATCTTACGGGATTGATTTTCCGAATGCGCTCTCGCTTCTGTTGGATCGAACGTGGCACATCGCGTTGCCGGCGACGATTCTCGCGCTGGGCGGCATCGCGGTGCAGTCCCGCTACATTCGGGCGAGCATGCTGGAGACGCTGCGGGAGGGATACATTCGCACGGCGCAGGCCAAGGGCCTGGACGAGGACACGTTTTTTTACAAGCATGCTCTCCGGAACTCGATCCGGCCGCTCATCACCGGGATTGGCGGACTTCTCCCGGCGTTGATTGGAGGGTCCGTGATCGTCGAGACGATTTTTGCCTACCCCGGCATGGGTCGTCTCGGTTATGAAGCGGTTCTGGAGCGGGATTATCCGATGCTCGTCGCGCTGAATTTCATCGTCGCCGGGCTGGTTCTTTTGGGGAACCTGCTTTCCGACGTTCTCTATGCGGTCGTCGATCCGCGGGTGCGATTGGAGTGAGCAGAATATGATCGCCCCCGGCAAAACGATCGATTATAGTCTGACCAGCGGGATCCTCCCATGCTGAAAAAAGTCGTCCTTACGAACGTTTATACCGGTAAAGCGACTGAGGTCGTTGTCGATACCAATGAGGACGCAAAGGCTGTCCTGGGGGCCGGCAAAGCACCGAACGAGACGGCGTTTATTTCCGACATCACCGGATTGGATGAAACGATCCATCGGCTCTCTGTCAAGAAGCCCTCGCTTGAGGAAACGGTGACCCTTTTCAGTGGTCTCGCGCGCTGTTTGGATCGGAACATTTCGACGATCAAGAGCCTGGAGCTGATGGCCGCCCGGTTGAAGTCTCCGCGATATCGCGGCGCTGTCGCCGACATCGCCCAGCACATCCTGTCGGGCGACAAGCTCAGCGATTGCTTTGCGATGCACCCGGACCTCTTCACGGAAGACGTCCTCGCCCTCATTCGCGCTGGTGAAGAAAGCGGTCAGATCCACCAGGTCTTCAAGCAGATCGCGCAAGGGCGGGACAAGTCCCTGCGGATTCTCCGCAAACTTCGTGCCGGCATGATTTATCCGGCCATCGTGTTGGCCCTTTCGGTCGGGGTGGTGATCATCATGGCCTTTACGCTGATCCCGGCGATTTCGAAGCTCTACGCTTCGCTGAATGCCTCGCTCCCGCTGGCCACACAAATCCTCATCGGGTTCTCGGACATTCTGCTCCGGATGCCGTATCTGGCGGCGATCCCGATCATCGGCCTGATGATGCTCTTCAAATACTGGTCGAAGCTTTACCGCAAGCCGGCGGTCCAGATCACGCTCACCCGATTGCCCACGGTGGGGAATATCATTCGCAAATCGGCGGCGATGGTGAGCTTCCGGTGTCTCGCGTTGCTCCTTCAGGCGAACGTTCGGATTGTCACGGCGTTGGAAATCGCTGCCAAGAGCAGCAATCATATTGAGTTCGAGCGGTTTTTTCTCGCGGTGCGCGATCACATTGCCGACGGACTTTCGCTGCCGGAGAGTTTTTTGATGGAGAGTCACCGGCTCGGCCCCGATGGGCGCACCATCGCCGCGGTCGTGCAGATGGCGGGTGAGACCGGCGGCGTCAACGAAATGCTCGACGAGATCGCTACCGACTATGAAGAGGAACTCGACGTCATTGCCGGACAGATCGACAAAATCCTCGAGCCGTTGGTCTTGGTGATGATGGGCTGCATCGTGGGCGGTCTGGTGTATGCGATCTATGGGCCGATCTTCAATCTGAGCCGCGTTCTTCTGCCCAAGAAACCCGAACCTGCGGCCGCCGTGCAGTCGGCACCACGGTGAGCGGGGCGACGAAGCGGCATGGCTTCGGGTTCGGCGAAGCCATGGCCCGCCTGCTCCGCCTTCCGGCGGAGTCGGTTTACTCAAAGGCGCTGACGCTTTACGTCGGGCTTTCGCTCTTGTTGGGAACGGCGGTGGTGCTGCTCACGGGATCAATCATTCTCGGAGAGTTCGAGGAGACCGAGCGCCAGGAGATGGAGGCAACGCTCCAGCGGTTCACGATTGTTCTCTCCCGCGAGACCCGGCCAATCGAGATTTCTCTCACAGAATGGCTGGGAACAGGAGGACCGGATGGGAAAGAGACCTTGCCGGGACCGGATTTCCTCGCGAACCAACAGCTCGATTTTTTCGCGGTGGCACGGGATGGACAGGTGGGAAACACGGCTTACCGGAGCGATCCTGTTCGACGGGTGCTCGGGGATTCGAACGATTGGATTTCGGTGATCAAGACGAGCAGCCCGCGCAGCCAGCGTTCGGGATTTGTGCTGGTGGGGGATCGATTGGTGGTCATTGCGTGGCAATCGCTATCGGATGGGCGTGTTGCCGTGGCCGGGCGTCTGTTCAACGATGAGATGGTTTCGTTTTTGGAGGGAATGTTTGCGGCCAGAGTCCAATTCGAGCCCTTGGGAACCATCGTTGTCGGGGCGAATGCGCCCAATCCGATCGTAAGCCTCCTTGCGCAGAACGAGTCTGTTTCGCAACCGATCGGTCCCAACGAAATCACGGGCTACGTATTGGTGCGGGGCATCAATGGCACGCCGATCGGCCATATCCAGCTCCGCCAGGCCCGTCCGCTTTACCGGGAGGGAGTTCAGGCTGTGCAGGTTTTTCTCATCGTTCTTACACTCGCTGGGGGGGCGCTTTTCCTCTTGATATGGGTGCTTCTTGACTGGACGATTCTCAAGCGCATTCGCGAGCTGACCCGCAAGGTGGAGGCGGAAAAAGACAAAGGTCAGCTGCCGTTGGAGTTGCGGTTTGACGGCATTGATGAACTGGCCCATCTGGCCACCCGCATCGAAGAACTCGCGGCTCAGGTCGAACGAGCGCAGTGGAATTATCGCGCCGTCGTCGAGGACCAGACGGAAATAATCTCCCGGTTTACGCCGGGGTTCGCAGTCACGTTCTCGAATGGCGTTTTTCAAAAGCTCTTTCCTCACGATCCGGCGCGCGGCGTTTTCCTGCGGGAATGTCTGCCGCCCGCGGCGTTTGATTTGCTGGCGGCGAAATTTTCTGCGTTGAGCCCCGCCAATGCGGTCGCGACCTTTGTACAGCAAATCGCCCGGGCCGGGGAGGCGGGCGTTTGGTTCCGAAGCACCTTGCGGGCGTCGTTTGCGGGGGACAACTCCTGCCAGGGCGGCCAATGGGTGGCGGCCGATATCACACCGCAGGTCGAGGCGCAACAACGCCTTCAGGAGTCCGAGCGGCAGCTGCGGAGCCTGTCGACCCACCTGCTTCGCCTGCAGGACGAGGAGCGGCGCAAGATTGCCAGGGAGCTCCATGACTCCACCGCCCAGAGTCTTTCGGCCCTCGAAATGAACATGAGCCTGCTGGAACCCGTGATGGGCGATTCCAACATGCAGCGAATTGTCGCGGAGACCCGGCAGATTGCGCGCGATTGCTGCATGGAGCTTCGAAACATTTCCTATCTGCTCCATCCTCCGCTTCTTGATGAGGTCGGCCTCCCGTTTGCTTTTGAATGGTTCGCCGATGGATTTAAAAAGCGTACCGGGATCGATGTGAGCGTTGACTTGATGGCGAACTTCCCCCGGCTCGATTCCGACGTCGAGACCACGCTTTTTCGCGTCGTTCAGGAGGCGATGAGCAATATCTACCGCCATTCGGGGGCGAGTCGCGCCTGGCTGACCCTTGCGATCCGGGACGAGGCCATTCAGCTCGAAATCCGCGACAACGGTTCCGGTCTCGCCAAGGCCTCCGGTAACAGCGAGGGCGTTGGCTTTGCCGGGATGCGGGAAAGACTTGCCCAACTGTACGGCAGATTGGAAGTTCGCTCGTCGCCGTATGGCGTCAGTTTGTCCGTGAAGATCGACCTTGCCACCGCCCATGTCCGAACGAACGATTCAGATCCTGCTCGCTGACGATCATGAAATCGTCCGCCATGGGGTGCGCAACCTTCTTGGCTCGGTGTCGCACTATCACTGCTGCGGCGAAGCTACGACGGGCCGCGAGGCAGTTTGTCTCGCCGAGCAACACCAACCCGACATCGCGATTCTCGACATCAGCATGCCGGAGCTCAACGGTATCGAGGCCGCCCGGCAGATTCTGAAGGTTTCTCCCAACACAAAAATCCTCATTTTCACCGTTCACGACGCCGAACGCATTGTTTACGAGGTCTTCAGTGCCGGAGCGCATGGCTATCTTTTGAAGTCGGATGCCGGTCGGCACCTTCTGAGCGCCATTGAGAGCGTGCTGGACGGGCGGCACTATTTCAGCTCGCAGATATCCGAGGTTCTTTTTGAAAGTTTTCAGCGCCGAAATCTGCCGCACGCCCGGGTGGCGGAGGGAGCCAGTCCCACGTCGCGCGAGCGTGAGATCATCCAGCTGCTCGCGGAAGGCTCCAGCAACAAGGAAGTCGCGGCCGCTCTTGGGATCAGCGAAAAAACAGTCGAGACCCACCGGGCGGCGATCATGCGCAAGCTCGGGCTGCACTCCATCGGCGAGTTGGTCCGCTACGCGATTCGCAATCACATCATCGAGGCCTGACAAAAACACGCCGGAGCTTGCAATTTTCGGCCGGGCTGGGGATGTTGATCGGACCGAGCCGGGAGGAAAAGGAATCCGATCCGCCGCGCGGTCCGAATCAGAAGATATTTCCTACGATGGCGACGACATTGGAACAACCCGACACGCTGGCCCGGAGCATTCATGCCATGCAGGAGACCGGTGAGCTTCTCGGCGAGAAACTCACCCTCAACATGGGGCCGTCGCATCCCTCGACCCACGGCGTGCTGCGCATCATTCTCGAGCTCGATGGCGAGGTGATCACGAAAGCAACACCGGACATCGGGTATCTCCATCGCGGAGACGAAAAGATCGCTGAAAACATGCAGTTCAATCAGTTCGTGCCTTACACGGACCGTTTGGATTACCTCGCGCCGATTGCCAACAACGTCGCCTACGCCCTCGCGGTGGAGAAGCTGATGGGGTGGGAGATCCCCCCCCGCGGCAAGGCGATCCGCGTGATCGCCTGCGAACTCGCCCGGATTTCCGCCCACCTTCTGGGCATCGGATGTCTTGGAATGGACCTCGGGGCCACCACGCTTTTCCTTTACACGTTCACGGAGCGGGAAAAAATTTACAACCTCGTCGAGCAGCTTACGGGAGCCCGTTTCACGACGAGCTACACGCGTGTCGGCGGGCAGACGCACGATCTTCCCCCGGTATTTCTGCCGATGCTCCGCGAGTTTTTGCGCACGTTTCCGGCGGCGTTTGATGAAGTTGACAAGCTCGTCACCCGCAACCGCATCTTCGTCGACCGCACGAAGGATGTGGGGGTCATTTCCAAGGAAGACGCCATTGCCTACGCCCTTTCCGGCCCCAATCTTCGCGGTTCGGGCATCGACCACGATCTGCGCAAGCGACATCCTTATCTCGATTACGACAAGTATGACTTTGAGATTCCGGTGGGAACGGTCGGGGACTGTTACGACCGATACCTCGTCCGCATGGAGGAGGTCCGCCAGAGCATCCGCATTATCCAGCAAGTCATCGACAAGCTTCCGGAGGGACCGATCAATTGGCACGATCCGAAAAGCACGCTTCCGGACAAGGTGGCCGTGCTGACGAAGATGGAGGAATTGATCCACCACTTTATTGTCGCAACCGAGGGGGCTGATGCACCTCCGGGAGAGGTTTATTTCGCCGCGGAGAACCCGAAGGGCGAGCTCGGATTTTACATCTACAGCAAGGGCGGCGGGGTTCCCTACCGGCTCAAAATCCGTGCCCCGTCGTTCGTGAATCTCAGCATCCTCCCGAAAATCATCCCGGGCCACATGGTCAGTGATGTGGTCGGCATCCTCGGGTCGCTCGACTTCGTGATGGGCGAGTGCGACCGGTGACCACCGGGCCCTCCATCGGAAATCCCGCTTGTCAAGCGGGTTCGTACCGGTACCCTCTCGCGTTCTGATCATGACGTTGGCGAATCTTTTATCTGAGACGCAAATCGTCCCGGCGATGGTTTCTGAGGAACGCTGGGACGCCATTGCCGAGCTCGTTCAATGTCTCGCGAAGGCGGGGAAGATCGCCGAGGGCGATCAGACTCTTATCCTCGAAGCGATCCGCCAGCGCGAGCAGACGATGAGTACCGGCATCGGGTTTGGCATTGCCATCCCGCATGCATCTTCGGACCGGGTAACCGAAGTGGTCGCGGCGTTTGGGCGCTCGTCGAAGGGTATTCAGTTTGATTCTCTGGACGGACAGCCTGTCTTTTTCATTGTTCTTTTTGTTGTGCCGAAGGACCAGTTCCAGACTCACCTTCGGACGCTGGCGGCGATCGCCAAGTTTCTCAACGACAAGGCCGTTCGGGACGATCTCGGGGCGGCTCCGGATGCGGCGGCCATCCTCCGTGTTTTTGAAAACCGTTCCCCTCGCGGATAATGGGCGGGGTGCGCGATGAGTTGACCGGTGCGCTGCGCCGGGCGTTGGAGGCTTGCGGGTTCGAACCGGAGCGGGCGGGGGTCGTGGCCTCCGCCGATGCGCGTTTCGGCGACTACCAATCGAATGCCGCCATGGTGCTCGCCAAGGAACAGAAGGCGAATCCCCGGGAACTCGCGACCCGTGTTCTCGGCAAGCTGGATCTTTCCGGCCTCGCCGCTCCGGCCGAGATTGCGGGAGCGGGATTCATCAATTTTCGTGTGGATACGGGTTTTCTCGCGTCCCAAGTCTCCGCGATGGCGCGCGATCCGCGGCTCGGTGTGTCCGCAGTTGCCCACCCGCAGCGGATCATTCTCGACTTCAGCTCCCCGAACGTGGCCAAACCCATGCACGTCGGCCACATTCGAAGCACGATTTTGGGGGATTGTCTGGCGCGGGTGGCGCGGTTTCTTGGCCACGAGGTCGTGACGGACAACCACATCGGCGACTGGGGCACGCAGTTTGGAAAGGTCATTTACGGCTGGAAGCACCTCCTCGACCGCACCGCGTTGGAGCAGAATTCCATTCAGGAACTCGTGCGCCTTTATCGCGATGTCACCGCGTTGGAGGAATCCGAAGAAAATGTCCGACGGGAGGCCCGCGAGGAACTTGTCAAACTGCAGGCAGGAGATCCCGAGAATCTCGCCATCTGGAAGGAGACGGTCGAACTCTCGTGGCGCGAATTTCAAAAGCTCTACGATCTGCTTGATGTTCGCTTCGACGAACGCCTCGGGGAAAGCGCCTACAATGACGCCCTCGGTCCGCTTTGCAACGAACTCGAAGCCGCGGGGCTCGCCGAGATCAGTGAAGGCGCCCTTTGCATTTTTTTCCGCGATATCCCGGAGCTGTCCGAGAAACCGGCCATCATTCGCAAGGGCGATGGCGGGTTTCTTTATGCCACCACCGATCTGGCCACGATTCGGTTCCGGGTGGAGAAATGGAAACCCGATGCCATCTGGTATGTCGTCGGGGCCCCGCAGGCGCTCCATTTCCAGCAGATCTTCGCCGCTGCCCGCCGGATGGGAATTTCCGCCTCCCTCGAACACATCGCCTTCGGCAGCATTCTTGGTGAAAATCGGAAAATCATGAAAACCCGCTCCGGCGAAAACGTCGGGCTGGCCGATGTTCTCACGGAGTCCATCGAGCGCGCACGAACGCTCGTCGCGGCCCGGGCAGATTCCATCCCGGAGGAAGATCGCGAGGACATCGCCCGCACGATCGGTCTCGGCGCGGTCAAGTATGCCGAGCTCTCCCAGCATCGCCTCACCGACTACGTTTTTTCGTGGGACAAGCTCCTCGCGTTTGAAGGAAATACCGCGCCCTATTTGCAGAACGCCTACGTGCGCATTCGGGCGATCTTTCGCCGGGCCGAAGCGGCGGCGGATCTCAGCGTTCCGGTCTCGCTCGGGGAACCCGCCGAGCGGACCCTCGCTCTCAAGCTCCTTCAATACAGCGAAACCGTTCCGCTGGTCCTGGAGGACTTCCGTCCGAATCTCCTCGCGAACTACCTCTACGAGCTCGCCAACACCTTTCACTCGTTTTACGAAGCCTGTCCCGTGCTGAAGGCGGATCCCGCGACGCGGGCCAGCCGTCTGGTCCTCTGCGATCTCACCGCCCGCACACTCGCCCACGGCCTTGGCCTCTTGGGCATTCGTTGCCCGGAGCGAATGTAAGGGCGCCCGCGCCTTCCACGCAAAACTTGATCCCGGACAACACTGTCCGGCAATTTCCTGTTCCTCCCATGTGCAGGCAATAAGTTTTCCTAATGCTGAGCAGGACGTTTTTGATGTTGGTTGTGGTGATGGCATGGACAAAACCGGCTTTTGCCGAAACGTGGAAGGAGTGGTGGGAGGGAACTCATGCGAGCGGCCAGTGGTTCGGGGCGCGGCAAACCCTCGAAGATCGCGGTGTGTTTTTGACGGGCAAATGGTTGGGCAGCGTTTACGGCGTCGTCGATGGCGGACTCCAGCAGCGGGCGACATTTGACGAGGAGTTGAAATTTGAGGCCCGTCTCGACTTTGCCAAGCTGACCGGCTGGAGCCGGCTGGAGGGACTCGAAGCGTTCGGTGCGGTGCGCTTGCGCGACGGGCGGAATGTCAACGAATTCGTGGGAGCTTCCCCGGCGTTCAATCCATCGTCTTATCAAAGTGGCATGGACTGGCGTCTCCTGCCCTTTTATCTCAGTTACACCACACCGGAACTTTTCGGCATCCCGAAGTTCCTCACGCTCTCCGGCGGCTGGCAGAACCCTTACGAATTCTTCGCCCGGCAGGAGGATGCCAAGCTATTCCGAAACAATGTCATCGTCAGCGGAAAGGGAATCAGCTCAAACGGTGTCGGCTGGTCATCGAGTTATGCCGCGTGGGGCGGAACGCTCAAGGTCCGCCCTTCGGAATGGTCCTATGCCCAAGCGGGCGTGTATATGGCCATCCCGGGCGATACCGACTCCGCAAATCACGGTTTCGGTCTGGCCGGAGCCCGACCGGCCAGTCGCAATGGCTGGTTTGTTCTCGGAGAGACCGGGGTGACACCGAAAATCGGCGACCTGCCCGGAAAATACGGGTTCGGAGGCTACTACTGGGGACTGGAAAACCGGTCGTTCCATGGTGGGACCAATGATGGAAAATTCGGGTTTTACTGGATGGCCGATCAGACATTGTATCGGGAGCAGTCGCCGACGGAAGGGGACGGAAAAACAGCGCTTCCCAAAAGTCCCGCGACCCAAGGTCTTCGCGCCTTGGCATTTCTCAATTACGCACCGCCGGAAAACAATGCGCTGCCGTTCTTTTTCTACTCGGGGTTGGTTTACGAAGGACTTCTCCCGGGCCGAGATCGAGACCTCGCCGGCGTGGCCTTTGCTTACGGAAACTACAGCTATGATCAAATTCTCGCCGAACGCTCCAAAGGCGACAATGTCAACGATACCTATGAGGGAGTGCTGGAATTTGAATACCGTTTCCAAGTCAACCGCTGGGCTTTTGTTCAACCCTTTTTGCAATACGTGATCCGACCCGGTGGCGATGGCACCGTTGCCAACGCCACGGTCCTCGGGATGCACTTCGGCGTCACGTTCTAAGGAATTCAGTAGGAATACGAGTCGGGGAGCTGAAAGGCGTTTTCCATTCGCCGGATCTCGGGCGGGGTCGAGTCGATGACCTCGACGACATCAAAGCGGAACGTGATATCGGGCATGTCCAGCAGGCGAAGCCAGGTCATCGCTCCCCGAATCAGGAGCCGGCGCTTCTTTTGATCGACCGCGTCCAGAGGTCGGCCGAAATCCTCGGTGGTGCGTGTTTTGACTTCGACAAAGACGAGCTCGTTGTGACGAAGGTCGCGACAGACGATGTCCACTTCGCCGCCTCGGGGCGCACGGAAGTTTCGACGGAGAATCTTGAAGCCGTTCTGCCGGAGGTGGGCTGCGGCGAGGTCTTCGCCACGACGACCGAGAGCGAGGTGGTCGGGCTCAGAAGAGCTCGGCTTGGGCAACCGGCGAAAAAGTGCGTCGATGAATGGCACACGGACCATGTCGGCGGAGTGTGTCAAGATGCTCGGGCGTTGCATAGCCTTTGTGGCGCGAAAAGCCGTATTCCGGATGCCGACGGTCGAGGTCGTCCATCAGGCGGTCCCGACAAACTTTCGCAACGATGCTCGCCGCGGCAATACTGAAGCTGCACGCATCCCCTCCGACCAGCGGCGTCTGGGGAATTGGAAAATCATGAACCGGCAGCCCGTCAATCAACACATGCTCCGGACGAACCCGCAACGCCAGAGCGGCTTCGCGCATGGCCTCGTGGCAGGCTCGGAGGATGTTCAGGCGGTCAATGGCCGCGCTGTCACGTTGGGCCCAGGCCCAAATGACGCCGGGTGTCTGGGTGATCCGCTCGTAAAGCTCGGCCCGGCGACCCAGCGGAACTTTTTTCGAATCATCGAGCCCGCGGACGTCGAAAGTCCGCGTGAGAATAACCGCGGCAGCCACGACAGGCCCGGCGAGCGGTCCGCGCCCGGCCTCATCAATACCCGCAACGGGAGAAATTCCCTTCGCGGCGAGCGCTTCCTCGTGCTCGAACGAGCAGGGCATTCAGGCCCGGTCGCTCTTTTCTTTGACCGTCGTGGCCGATTTGCCCTTGCGGTCGCGGAGGAAGTTCAACTTCGAGCGACGAACGGAACCCTGACGGTCCACTTCGATCTTCGCGATGCGTGGGGAATGCAGCGGGAAAACGCGTTCCACACCTTCGCCGTAGGAAACCCTGCGGACGGTGAAGTTGGCATTGATGCCGGTGCCTTTGCGTCCAATGACGATGCCGGCATAAACCTGAATCCGCTCCTTGTCGCCTTCGACCACACGGGTATGGACCTTGACGATGTCACCGACCTTGAAGTCCTTCAGGTCTTTTTTCAACTGCTCGCTCTCGATCTTCTCAATGATGGTCATGGCTGGAAAAACTGGAACCGCGCATTATGGCAAGAGTTCGCCCGCGTGCAAGCAGGGAAATAAGAAATTCCAGCCGTCGGGGTGACTCGGACAATCGGCTCTGCAACGGGAGAACGCCAAGGGGCACAGAAATCGACGCCTGCACCCTTTGGAGGGTTCGACATTCAGGCGCACTTCCGCTAGTTTCCCGCGATGCTTACGAAGGTCTTTTCCGCGGCGATCCAAGGGGTCGAAGCTCGGGAGGTTGAGATCGAGGTCAACACCGGTCCGGGGGAACCGAAAATCATCGTCGTCGGGCTTCCCGATACGGCTGTGAAGGAAAGCAAGGATCGTGTCACCACGGCCATCAGCAACAGTGGATTCCGCTGGCCGCGGGAGCGGACGACGATCAATCTCGCTCCGGCGGACATCAAAAAGGAGGGGCCGAGTTTTGACCTGCCCATCGCGCTGGGAATGGTTTCCGCGGCTCAACATGCGACTCTGCCGCGCTTTGAGCGTTGTCTGGTCGTGGGGGAACTGGCGCTCACCGGGGAGATCCGACCGGTCAAAGGAGCGCTGCCCATCGCGCTGGAGGCCAGGGCGCGTGGGAAGAAGGCGGTCATCGTCCCGCTTGCCAATGCCGAAGAGGCCGCATTGGTGGAGGGTCTCGACGTGTATGGTGTTTCCAATCTCCGGGAAGCCTATGAATTCCTTGCAAAGCAGCTCGATCTCGCGCCCCTCCGCGTCGATCCGGCGCTTCCTCTGCGGTCCGGGTTTTCGGACGACATCGATTTTGCCGACGTAAAGGGGCAACACAACGTGAAGCGCGCGGTCGAGGTCGCCGTTGCGGGCGGGCACAATCTCGCTCTCATCGGGCCGCCAGGGTCCGGGAAAAGCATGCTCGCCAAGCGCATCGCCACGATCATTCCGCCAATGAGCCTCGAAGAGGCAATCGAAACCACGAAGATTCACAGCATTTGCGGCCTTCTCGGGGAGGAAAAGGCGTTTGTCTCCGTGCGGCCTTTCCGTGCTCCGCATCACACGATCAGCGATATCGGGCTCCTCGGCGGCTCCACGAATCCCACTCCGGGCGAAGTGAGTCTCGCCCACAATGGGGTTCTATTTCTCGACGAGCTTCCGGAATTCAAACGCTCCACCTTGGAGGTCATGCGGCAACCGTTGGAGGATGGACGTGTCACGATCACCCGCGCCTCGGGCACCATGACCTTTCCCTCGGAATTCATGCTCGTGGCAGCCATGAACCCGTGCCCGTGTGGATATTTCGGCGATCCGACGCGCGAGTGCCGCTGTTCCCCCGCGCAGATTGAGCGCTACCGGGCGAGAATTTCCGGGCCGTTATTGGACCGCATCGATATTCATGTGGAGGCTCCGGCGGTGGAGTTTCGCGATCTCTCCAGCCGCGAGCGGGCCGAGCCTTCCGAGGCGATTCGGGCCCGGGTGGTCAAAGCGCGCGAACACCAGTCGAGCCGCTTTGCCGGCGCCCGGAAAAAAACAGCCTGCAACGCGCGGATGACCCATGCCCAGATCAAGAAATTCTGCGAACTCGACCCGGCCTCCACCGAGCTCCTCCGAAGAGCGATTGAAGACCTCCACCTCAGCGCCCGGGCGTACGACCGGATTCTGAAGGTGTCTCGAACGATTGCCGATCTGGCGGATTCCGCGGCGATTCTTCCCGCCCATGTGATGGAGGCGATTCAGTATCGGACGCTCGATCGACGACTCTGGAGTTGAAGCGACGGAGTCAGGGAATGAAATAGAACGGGTTCGGGAGTTTCACGGCTCGCCGGGCATACCCGCCTTCCAGGTCGCTCTGTTGATCGCCCATGTTCAAAACAATGTCGTAGCCCTGCTCCGTCAGGAGGCGACGAACTCCGCCTTTAAACGGAACCACGGACGGCTCCTGATAGGTGGTCGGTTTCATGAAAAGCCCCGACCATCCCGAATAACCGGCCTCCTGGAGATTCCGAGTCGTTGCGGCGCGGAGCGTTTCGAATCGTCCGGTGATCAGGAAAATCGGGATGTTTTTTGCTTTTGCCATTTCGAAGATTTCCTTGGTCGGAGCGAGCGGTGGAGCCTTTTCGCTGCGGATCCATTTCGCGAAAGTGCCAGGCTCGAGCACGAACTGTTGTTTCTCGAGGTAGTGCCAGTTTGAGAGCAGCGTTTCGTCAATATCGAAGACCACTGCTTTCCGTCGCGGGGTGTCTCTCCGCATCTCGGATTCGAGAGCCGCGCGCGCCCGTTCCGTCGCTTTCGCAAAGGCGGCTGCGTAACCTCCGGAATCGTACCACCGCATGCATTCCGCCTTGAGAATCGAGATGTTGGGTCGGGGTTCCGGGTTGGAGGCGCATCCCGCGAGCAACCCCGCCACAATCAACGAACAGACTCGACGCATCATGCAGCCATGCATGACACGTCCGGGCAGCCGAGGCAATTCCGCCGCGCTTGGTCAGTGGTGGGATTTGCGATGTCCCGGTCCCGCGTGTTCGGATCTTTTCGAGACCGGCTGAAGCATAATCCAGGCCAGAAGGAGTCCACTCCCGGCCAGCAGGCAAAACGTGAACCACAAAATGGCATTGAGGACCCGGGATACGGCGGATTTCATCCGAGGAGAATGAGACACCCCTGAAGAGAATGCCTCGATGCGGGTCAACGGCGACGGCCGGTGAAACCGCAGCGGATGTCAGTCTGTCTGGAGGAACGACAGATAGTCCGAGACGTGCCGAACCGCCTCGCGGTCATAGTCTTTGGTTGGCTCGTCGAGGGCGTCGAAAGGAACGAGATTGGGATGGCGTTTGGCCGCGTCGTCACGTGGCGTCCCAAAGACCCAGCCGGTGAGGTGGAGGTAAGCGGCCCAGCGTTCGTGCTCCATGCGGGCGAGGAGCTCGAGGGTTTCCGCCGGGAGGGTCTGCCATTGGGCGGGCGTGACCGAGCGGGGATCCCATCCGGCCGCCCGGATTTTGACCGCGAGGTGTCCGGCCTGCGAGCGGTTGGCTCCGCGAAGTTCTTCGCTCAGGTCAGACCACGGTCGAAACGCCGGCTTGGCCTCGTGCCGCCGGGCGAGAGATTCATCCCCGGCCGCACGGGCGGCGTCGATCTGCCGACGGGTCTCGGCGAGCCAATTTTCATGAATGGCCCGGGCGGTGCGATCCACCGACTCGCCGATCACTGCATCAAATCCGCAAACCGTTTCGGGAGCCGGGAGAAATCCGACCCGGTTGTTCCATTCCGGATGACGCGCCATGGAATCGCGGAGCGGTGAGGCCGCCGCGGCCGGAAGAAGCAGACGCAGGCGGGGATGACTGCGGAGGAGTTCGAGCAGTTCCAGAGCCCGGGTGAATCCCAGCCCTTCATCGTCCAAGCTGGTCACCACGGTGAGAGAATCCTCCGGCGAGGCGACCGTCGCAGCCGCTTCGCGGGCAAAGAGATCCGCCGGGGTGGAAATTGTTTCAAGCGTGAGGCATTGCGTCAGTCCCGGCATGCGGGCCAGGAGGACCGGGGCATCGTTTTCCGCGCGCGGACCGATGAGATGGAGGTGAACACGGCGGTCGTGGGAATAGTGCCCGGTGAGAGCGGCCTCGATCAGGAGGGCTTCGCCGAGTGGAGTAGTGGCCGGGAGAATGAGGCGAACTTCGCCTGTAGGCTGCTCCAGCGGAAATGCGGACAGGGTGCACCGGGCGGAGTTTCGGAAGCGGTTGAAAACGTGGAGGGTCGATTCCGGACCGGGGGTGATGGCGCGATGGCGCTGGCAGAGGTCACACAGCGAGGGGTGGCTGTTGTGCATGTGGATCTCCGGAATTCCAATCTGGGCGGCGGCCATCGCGATAGCGAGATTGGTGCGGTCATCGCCGGCGGCGGCAACGAGACGGGCGGCCTCGTTCGCACCCGCTGCCCGGAGGGTCGCGGCAAGCGTCGCATCCCCCTGAAGAATCGGAATTTTTCCGGTCTCGAGAGCGGCGACGTGCTCCGGATCGCTCTCCACGAGAACTGCCCGTTTTCCTTTGGCCACGATGTCGCGGGCCAGAATGGTGCCCTGCTGTCCCGCTCCGCAAACAATGATGTGGTCGCGGGAGCGGCGGATGCGAAACCGAATCCAGTGGCGGTGAAAGAGCAGAATCGCCACGCGGGCCAGGATCCAAAGAACCGTCAGCGGGGCCGTCCACCGCGCGATCTCAAGTGTCCACGGCAGCCGGGCCTCCAATGTGGTATTCCAAGGAAAATACCCCCAGTAGAAAAGCTGGACCGATCGATAGAGCGCTGTGACGAATCCGAGGGACGGATCGCAGGTAAGAAACCCGGAGACGCCGAGCGCGAGGGAGACGGCCGCGAGCGCGACCAGCATGGCTCCTCGATACTCGCGCACCGGTTACCCTCAGGGCTGAACCTCGCGGGGGCGGGCGCTCTGCGGGAAGCCACCGGTCGCCTCGGTGAGGACCGTGACGAGCGATTCGTAAGAAAGGCGGTCCTCATCGTCCTCCGGCAATTCCTCGGCGGCGATGGCGGCGGCGCGTTTGGCGAATGGGAGAGCGTCTTCCGGGCGGTTCAGTTTTTCCAGAGTTCGCGCCAGATCAAAGTTGGCGGCAGCCACTTCGGTGGCGGGTTCGTTCGGGTTGGCCTTGCGGGCTTCCAGCACGCGCAGATAGAGCGGGGCGGCGGCTTCGTAGTCCTGTTGCTGCGAGAGGACGGCGGCGAGGCTCCACGCGGAATTGACCGTGTCGCTGTGGTCCGGCCCCTGGACTTTTTCGCGCAGGGCGAGGACTTCGGTGTAAGTCTCCACTGCGTCGGCCAGTTGATCCTGCCGCCACTGGGCGCGGGCGATTTTGCCGAGACAATCGATGGTGTCCGGATGTTCCGGGCCCTGAACGTCTTCGCGGAGCGCGAGGACCTTGCGGTAGGTAGATTCCGCGCCTTCGAAATCTTTTTCCTGCGAAAGCATCCCGCCGATGGCCTCCATGCTGGAAAGCGTGTCCGGGTGTTTCGGGCCGAGGACTTCCTGGCGGGTCGTGAGGATGCGGTTGTAGAGCTCGGAGGCCTCGTCCAAGTTGCCGGAGCGTTTGAGCATTCCGGCGAGCGTATTGGCTGTGGCCAGAGTCGATTTATCGTCGGGTCCGAGCGTTTCTTCGCGATGAGCGAGGACGCGGCGTTTCATGCGGATGGCGGAGTCCATGCGGTCCGCTTCCTCGAAGATCCCGGCCAGGTTGTTCACGATGTCGATGGTGACATCGCTGTCCTCGCCGAAGACCTTTTCGCTGGTTTCAAGGGCTTCGGAAGCGACCGTGGCGGCTTCGTCGAAGTTGCCTTGTGTGGCCAAAATTTCGGCGAGTTCACCTTTGGCGCGGATGGTCTCCGGATCCTCCGGTCCGAGAGCCTTGGTGCGGAGCTTGACCACCCGGCGCATCAGTTGCTCGGCGGCCAGTGGGTCGCTCGATGAATAGAGGAGGTAGGAGCGGAGGCGGTTGGTGGCAAAAACGGTGAGGCTGTGGCCGATGCCCAGAGCGGGATTTTCTTCGCCGAAAGCAACGGCCTCTTTGTAGCGCTCGGCGGCTTCGGCTTCGCGGCCGAGTTCCTCTTCCATCTCCGCGATGGAACAGAGGGCGTCGAGCCAGGGTTCCGGATGTTCCTTGGGATCCAACAGATCGTAGGCTTTCTGATAGGCGGCGAGAGCGTCCGCGTAGTTGGCGGCGGCTTGATGCGAGGCGGCCAGCTTGAGATAGGTCTCGGCTTCGAGGAGGCGGTTTTCGGCGCGTTTCGAGGCATCGCCCTCTCCCTCAGCCCGTGCGGCCGCGATGAGTTTCTGGGCGAGCTCGGTCGAGGAATCGATGGCCTGCTGAATTTGCTCCGGCGTTTTCTGGGTCTCCGCGGCGACCATCGCGATGGCGGCGGTTTTCATTTCCTCCTCGGTGCCGACCTTCTGCTGGCGCATGAGCTCCATGGCGGAGTTCACTTTGTTGACAATCGCCCAGGGACCCTCGAGCTGTGCTTTGAGCGAGGCAATCTCGGACGTCTGGGCCACATTGACTTTCTCGGTCTCCTGCTGGCGGCCGTGGAGCCAAATGCCACCAACGACGGCAATCACAAGGGCTGCGGCGGCGGCGAGCATGGCGAGACGGCGGCGATTGCGTTCGCGGGCCAGTTCTTTGCGAAGTCCCTCCACCGAAAGCTGAAGCTCGCGGGTGCGGTTCGCGAGTTCGTCCGGCGACGCAAATTCATAGAAGAGCTCGTCGCGCTGCAAAAGACGCTCGCGGTGGGCAATCTGGAGTTGTTGTTTTTCCTCCGGCTCCGGATCGTGGGGATCAAACGGGAAATCCTTACCGCACAGAAAGACATAGCATGGAAGCTTCAACTCCATCGCGATCTCATACTCCATCTGCGTGAAGCTGCGGCGATCCGGTCCGGGCAGCACCGGCTGAGGCTCGGCACCGTAATAAAAGCCCGCCAAGTGCACCACGGCGTTGCACGTCGAAATCTTCGTGCGTAGCATGTCGCGAACCGACTTATAGTCCGGTGGAAAATCGTCTTGCACGATGGGAAGGCACTCCATGCGGCGCAGACCCTCGGAAACCAGCCCCCGCGCCGTGCGCAGATCTCGGCTGGTGGCGCTGACAAAAATGCGTGGAACCGGTTGCATTTTCGGACGCTAGCAAACGGGCCTCAGACAGTGCAAAGCCAATTCTTGGGAACTTCGTGGGTTCACGGCTTTTTCTTCGGGGCAGGGGACGGAGCGGGCGGAGCGTCGGGCTTTGCGATGAGCATGCGTCCGACGAGGGTGTCGCCGAAGCCCTCCACTTTGCCGCGGAGGGCGGTCATGGTGCCGGTGGTTTCGGCGAGGAGGGTATTGACCTTCCGCATGCTGGTGTCGAGTTGGGTATCGACATGGCCAACCGTTTTCGTGACTTGGGCGGTGAGGTCCTGCATCTGGACCAGGTTGGTGTTGAGTGATTGGAGCGAGCGGTCGATGGTGCCGTTCGGGCTCACCTGGGTTTCCAGCGAGAGAGTGATGGTCTCGAAGTTGCGAAGGGACTCGGCCATCGATGGAACGGCTTCAGCGAGTTCCTGCATGACGGATTTGGATCGCCCGTTTTGGGGTTCGACGAATTGACGGATGGCGTGGTCGATTTGATCGCCAAGCTGGCGGTATTGAGCGGCGACGGCGGCGAGTTCGTTGTTGGATTGTTCCTTTTCGAGGGCGAGGACGGGTGGTTTGCCCTGATCTCGCGGAACCGCGCGCACGGCGGATGCGGAGGAATCGAGCGTGAGCGCGATGGATGGCGGCGCGAGGGCGGATTGGACCACGCCGGCCTTCACTGTGCCCACGGGGGCGAAAGTCCAGGAGGTGTAGTCGTTTTTGATACCGGCCACGAGGATAAACGACGGTCGACCCTCGGCATCGAGCGAGGGGGTGATGCGGCGGACGTGACCGACCACTGCACCGGCGCAATGGAGTTCCGAACGCGGTCCGAGGCCGAGGAGGTTGTCCGAGCGGAATTCCAGTTCCGACGATTCACTCCAGACCCCGAGGCTGTCTTTGGAGATCTGGATTCCGATCCACGAGCCCGCCACGCCAAGAACGCAGAGGAGAACGATGATGGTCTGAATTTCGAGTTTCTTTTTCATGCAGCACGTGTGGAAAAGGCCCGGCAGGCCTCGTTGAGGTCGATTTCGTCTTTGGAGAGGAAGGTGTGTCCGCCGTCGTGAAGGAGGAGGAAATG
The DNA here is from genome assembly GCA_964516295.1 of uncultured Chthoniobacterales bacterium. Lineage (GTDB taxonomy): Bacteria > Verrucomicrobiota > Verrucomicrobiia > Chthoniobacterales > Terrimicrobiaceae > CAZEYT01. The sequence goes on from CAZEYT010000024.1 coordinate 24,669, forward strand.
GGTGGCGATGCGGCGTGCGAAGTCGAGGTCCTGCGTGGCGAGGATCATGCCATCGAGGACTTTTGTTTGGATGAGGCACGCGAGAAGTTCCTCGACGAGGGCTTTTTTCGCGGGGGCGAGAGCGGCCACGGGTTCGTCGGCCACCAGAAACCGGGTCCGTCCCGAGAGCGCGCGTGCGAGGGCAATGCAGCGTTTGTCGCCTTCGCTGAGGCGGTGAACTTCCTCGTTCTCCAAATGCCCGCAACCGACCAGCCGCATGCGCAGGCGCACCTGTTCCTGCAAGGCTCCGTCGAGATCCAGACCATGCACCAAAAAAGGCAGCGCGACGTTTTCGAAGACCGTCATGTTCCGGATGAGACCGGGATGTTGAAAAACAACACCGACGTCGTCGAGGGCCTTTCGGAGTTCGCGACCGCCTACCGTCACCGCGCCGCGCGGTGTTTGCAGGTGACCGCTCAAATGGGCCAGGAGCAGGCTCTTGCCCGAGCCATTGTCGCCGATCACCGCCACCACCTCGCCCGCTTGAACGTCGAAGGCGATCGGTTGTTTCCCCAGCGACAAATTGCGGACCGAAAAGGCGGGGGTTGGGTTCATTTAGCTGGCGAAAGCCGCCGTGAGGAGGCTCAGGAACAAATTGACAATGGTCGAGGAAAAGACAGCGGTCGCCACGGCGGACGTGGTGATTTTTCCGACAAAGCCGCTTTCGGCCTTCGCCCCGAGGAACCCGAAAAACCCGCTGATGATCGACATGGCGGTCGCCGTGATGGCGAGCTTCAGGACCGTAAGCAAAAGTGCGCCGGACTCCACACTGGAAGCATAGGCCGTGATGAACTCCACAAATCCGGTGCCCAAGGAAATCCAGCAGACGAGCCAGGCTCCGAGACAGGCGGCATACACACCGATGACCGCAAGCGCCGGAGCCGTGAGGATGAGGGCAATCGCACGCGGCGCAAACACGATGTCCGCGGGATGCAAGCCAACTGCCTCCAGAGCGTCGATCTCCTGCGAGACGCGCATGCTGGCTATGTCCGAGGTGAGGCCGACCACGCCCTTCAGCACGACGAGGTTCGCGATGGCAAACGGGATGAGAAATTGAATAAAAACCCCGCCCAAGTTTGGCAGCACCAGTGTTTGAAAGGCCTGCGGGCTGCCGGCGTTGCCGATGACTCCGTAGGCGGCGGCCACGCCGTAGATGAAGGTCGTGAGCGCCGACGACGGGGCGGTGCTGGAGAGAAATCCGAGGACCTGTCGCACGGTTTCGCGCTCGATCACGGTGGCCCGGCCGGTGATCACACGCGGAATGGTGCGGAGGCCGACCATCAAAATCGCCCCCAACAAACTCGCGATGGAATATCGGGTCGTCCGTTCAAACGTCATTGCCGGCGACGCATTTGTTTCCATAGAGTCCGATCCATGACTCAGGGAAGGGCAGCGCCCTTGCAAGAATATTCCTCCGCCCGCGGCGAGAGAATGGACGGGGTGGCCGCCGGGGTGGAGGCGCTCCGGCAGCGGTTGAAAACCGGTGCGCCGATTCGTTCCCGCGAGCTCCGGGCGATCTGGGGCTCCCGGTTGCGGCCGTTCTGGCGGTTGCATATCGACATGTATCGGGCGCTTTCGAAGCGGTTTTTGGAACTTGGCGAAAACTACCTCGCCAGCGAGGTCGCCGACGAGGGCGGGCAGTTTTTCGGCGATGATGTCGCCTTGATTCTCACCCGTGCGCTTGCCACGGCCCGGAGCGGTGCACCCCGGACCGCGCAAGATTTTCTCCGGACCAAGCAGGCGATCCTCGAAGAAGCCGAGGAGGCGAAGAGTCTTCTGGCGCGGACGTTCAAGGATCTCTGGAAGTCCTCCGGCGAGACGCGTTACTTGGAAGAGTCTTTTGCGCTCTATCACCGCGATTATGAGACGACAAAAGGCGATCGCACCTTTCCCGGGGTGAATGCCGCGAGCATGGCGTTCTTTCTCGGACGGCAAGAGGAGGCGGGAAAAATCGCGGCGCATGTCCTGTCGATTCTTGCGGAGCGGCCGGACACATCGGGGTATTGGGATCAGGCGACCATCGCCGAATGTCTCCTTGTCGAGGGTCGCGTCGAAGACGCTCGAAAAGCCTACGCGACCGCCACCGCTGCCGGCGGTGTCGCGACTGCCCACCTCGCGACGACCCGCGCGCAGGCCCGTCTCTTGCTGAGGCATCTCGGGCGGGACGAGCGCGAATTTGATCCCTGCTTCCCGCTGCCGGGTGTGTTGGTCTTTACGGGACACCGCATCGACGACGCGTCACGCGCGGTTGCCCGCTTTCCTGCGGATCTGGAGGACGCGGTGAAAGACCGGATTCGAGCGGCGATCCGCGATTCGGGCGCGGGTTTCGGTTACGCGGCCGCGGCCAATGGGGCCGATATCCTTTTTCTCGAGTGCATGCAGGAGGCCGGGCTGGAAACCTTTGTCCACCTTCCCCTGCCCGAAGCGGATTTTGTGAAGGCGAGCGTCGAGTCGCCCGACCACCCGGGCTGGGTGGAGCGCTTCCGCCGGGTTTTGGAAAAGGCGACCGATTACACTGCCGCACCACAAGCTGCCGGGACGCCGGTGGATTTTGATTATGGCAACCGCCTGATCCTCGGAGCCGCATCGCAGAAAGCGGCGGAGCTGGGATCGTCACTTCGCTTTCTGGCGGTCTGGAATGGCGAGCGTGGCGGCCGGGGTGGCACGGGGGATTTTGTGCGCATCGCCCGTGAGAGTGGTTGTGACGTCGATGTCATCGAACTTCCCGGAAAACCCTCGACCCCCGGCGTTGCTCCCGCCCCGGATTCGGACGAGCAGATTTTGTCGATCCTCGCCGTTTCGTTGCGAGCGGGCGATGAGCCGGAAGCGACGCTGGCCGCGTGTCTGGAAGGCGCGGTGGCAATCCATCGCGAAATCGCGGGCTCGCAAGTCCGCGTGTTTTTCGCAGATCCCGCCGACGCGGCAGATACCGCGTTGCGTGTTCAGACGAAACTCGCGGGGCACCTCGACAGCGCTCTCGGCCTGCATGCGGGGCCGGTGCGCTCCGGGCGACACCCGGTGACCGGCACGACCGTGATGCGTGGTTTCCACGCCGATGAGGCGGCCCTTTTTTCGCAACTCCAGCCGTCGGGACTGATCTACGCGTCTTCCGCTTTTGCCGCTCTCCTTGGCGGACCCCGCTCGGTGAAGGCCGAATTTCTCGGGTCCCGCCCTGTCCGTCCGAACGGCACGCGCGTTCCGGTTTTTCAGGTCAGCCGCCCCGCGGTTTGATCAACTGCTGCAGCCGAGGTAGAGGCGGGTCTTTTTGACGTAGGCGGTCGGGGCGACCGAGGCAAACGGCTTCTTGCGCGCCGCGGCGGCGGCGGCGCTCTCCTCGATCCCGGCGACGACGATGTAGTACCCGGGCGCAAAGCCGGGGTACTCGGCGGATTTCTCGATAGAAAGAAACACCTCCAGTTCCTTTCCTTTCTCGACCGCGTAATTGTGCGTCCGGCACGCGTAGCCTCCGGCGAGCCCGGGTTCCTCGAAATCATCCGGATAACGGAGCCCCTGTTTGTCAAAAATCATTCCGCGCATCGTGAACGGTATTCCGGTAGCCTTGGCAAACTTCTGCGCGTCGGCCTTGGCTTCTTCGAAATTCTTCGTTGCCGAAAGAATCACCACCCAGCGATCAAAATTCTGGTCGTCCTGCGAAAAGACGGGTTGGGAAAACAAAACCAACAGCGCGAGCAGAGAAGCGAGAGCTTTCATAAATACATTCGGTTGCCTAGACCTGCGACTTCATCGTGTCAATAACCGAAGCGCGGCATTGACACTCTGGCTGGAATCGCGGATTCCATCGCCATGACCGTCGCCCGCTTCCCCCTTCCCGTCTTCGGTTTTGCCCTTCTCCTCTCGTTTACCGCATCCCTCTCCGCACAGTCGGTCGCTGTGCAGGCGGATGCAAACATCGCCATCGCCGACCTCGCGCAGGACCCGCCGATCTCAAAGAGGAAATTCAAAGGCCACAATGCCTGCATTTCTCCGGACGGCACAAAGGTGGCGTTCACGCATTACGATCGCGATTCGAACCGGCGCATTGCGGTCGGAGATCTTACAACCGGAAAATGGGAACTGGTTGCTGGCATCCCGGGGAACAACAGTTACCTCCCGATCTGGAGCCCGGACGGATCCGAGATTTGGTTCAATCACTTCCTCGAAACCGACTGGGCTCTGGCCAAGGTGAAGCCGACGGGTGGTGGATTTGAAGTGGTGAAAGACCTCCCGCTCCAGCCGATGGCCTACGGATGGTTTCCGGACGGCCGGCGGCTTTTGTGCCATAATCTCGAGTCGCTCTTTATTCTGGATTTTGGAAAAAACGGCCGGGTGACTTCGCAGAAAATCCCAAAGTCCGCCTCGTTGGAGGGCCTGTCGTCCCCGTCACGGATTGTCGTTTCACCCAGCGGCAAACAGGCCCTTCTCGATATCATGGTCGAGTCGGATCCCACGAAGTTTGACACACCGGCCTCCGCGGTTTTTCTTCTGGACCCCACGACCGGTGAAGCGCGTCGCCTGACTCCGACCGACATGGATGCGGCCTATCCGACGTGGCTGGCCGACGGAAAATCGTTCCTTTTCTCGAGCTTCAATCCGAAAACCGGCAAGTCCGATGTTTGGAAAATGGAAATCGGGTCCAAGCCCATTCTCGTCCTGAAAAATGCCTCCGAGCCGACCGTGGCGTCTGGCGTGAAGTAACCGTGAAACGCTGTTTGGCCATTCCTTTCCTCGCCGCCTTGGCCCTCGCCGGGCACGTCCGGGCCGCTGATTGGAACCTGGAAATGGAGCCGGATTTGTTTCCATCGATGGTGATCGCCACCTCTTCGCTCGAAGGCGAATCATCGGATGATCCCGCATTTTTTGGCGATCCGCTCGGGCCGGTGAGCATTCGCATCGAGTCGCCCCGCGACAATGCCCGCGTGCGCGTGACCGTCGAGGGCTCGGAACTCATCCGCCCGAGCGTGCTCGATGTACGGCTCCCGGAGAAAGGCGTTGTTTACGAGCTGGCTCCGGTTTTGAAATACAATTACAACGCTCTTCTGCGTGTGCGACAGCCGTTTCCAGAAACGGTCTCAGCCGAGGTCAAAGTGGACGGACGCGACGTCGGCCAGCAGTCGGGGCGCATTACCATCCGCTCGATCAACGACTGCCCGTTTGCCATTCACAAAGAGGACGGCAGCGTGGTGGATCTCAATTTTCTCTTCGCGGCCTACGTCAACGAAAACCACCCGGTGGTCGATCAACTGCTCCGCGAGGCGCTCGACAGCGGCGACGTCTCGTCGTTCGGCGGGTACCAAGGCAATCCCGACGAGGTGCTCGCGGAGATCCAGGCCATTTGGAACGCTTTGCAAAAACGCGACTTTGCCTACAGCAGCATCACTCGCCCATCGAAATCCAACGACGATATCGTGAGCCAGCACGTGCGCCTGATCGGCGATTCGATCCGCTCCTCGCAGGCGAATTGCGTCGATGGAAGCGTGTTGCTCGCGTCGATTTTTCGCAAGATCGGCCTCGATCCCTTCCTCGTCTCGCTGCCGGGGCACATGATTGTGGGAGTCTATCTGGATCCGGAAAAACAAGAATACGCCTGCATCGAGACAACGCTCCTCGACGAGGCCTCGCTGGCGGACGCCGTCAAATCGGGCAACGCGAAATTCCGCAAGCATTTCAAAAAACTGACCATGGCGAATGGCGACGACCCGGAGTATGCCATCATCGACATCGACCGCTCACGACGCATGGGCATCCTTCCTCTGCGCGAGCCTGATGCGGAGTCTTTCCGCTGAAGATTTGCACCCGGCGGGGGTCGAACCCACAACCTTTGGCTTCGGAGGCCAACGCTCTATCCAATTGAGCTACGAGTGCTGAAGCGAGGGATCATATTCCCCGGATTCGCCGAAACATCAAACGGAAAAACCAAACCGCGTCCGCCGGATTAATCATTGCACGGTCCGGGGTGGCTCCGTAGGTTCGGGATCCTTTCATGAGTGACGACCTTCAACTGGTGGACCCCTCCGTGATCGCAGACCGTCTGGCTGCGCTGCGGAGGTTTCTTTGACTTACCCGAACTGACCCGAAAGCTGACCGAGATCGAGGCCCGCATGGCGGAGCCGGATTTCTGGGACAACCGCGAAAAAGCCCAGCGCGACGTCGCGCAGGTGTCGCTTCTCCGTGGAAAAATCCAGCCGATGCAGAGTCTGGAATCACGGCTGGCGGATTTGGAAATTCTCAAGGAGCTGGCGCTTGAGGAGCCGCCGGACAAACAGGCGCTCGCGGCTGCGGAGGTTCGCGCGGAGTTCGAAGCGATTCAGAAAGCCCTCGATCAATTCGAGATTTCCGCGCTCCTCTCCGGTGAATACGACAACAGTCCGGGCTTTTTGACCATCCATGCCGGAGCGGGCGGGACCGAGTCGTGCGATTGGGCCGACATGCTCCTCCGGATGTATCAGCGCTGGATGGAGCGGCATGGTATGCAGTCGGAAATCGTCGACATCCAAAGCGGTGAGGGCGCGGGGATCAAGTCCGCCACGCTGCGGGTGAGCGGCGAGAACGCGTATGGGTATCTGCAGACCGAGCGTGGCGTTCACCGGCTCGTGCGCATTTCTCCCTTCGATGCGAACAAGCGGCGGCACACATCGTTTGCGAGTGTGGATATCGTCCCCGAGATTGAGGATGCCCCGATTGAGATCAACCCGGCCGATATTGAGCGCGATACCTTCCGATCCGGTGGCAAGGGCGGACAGAACGTGAACAAGGTCGAGACCGCCGTGCGCCTGCGGCACGTGCCGACCGGCATCGTCGTCGCCTGCCAGGCGGAGCGGAGTCAGGGACGGAATGCCGAGCTCGCCATGACTCTCCTGAAAGCGAAACTCTTCCAACTCGAAGCCGACAAGAAGCGCGCCGAGGTCGACCGCCAATACGGCGAAAAGGGTGACATTGCCTGGGGAAATCAGATCCGCTCCTACGTCTTCCAGCCCTACCAAATGGTCAAAGACCTGCGCACGGGCGTGCAGACGAGCGATATTCAGGCCGTGATGGATGGAGATATCGACGCGTTCATCGAAGGCAAACTTCGCGGCCTGACTTACAAGAAGGGCGCGGACGACGGCGACGACGAATAGCGCGGCCGCATCGGGCGCAAAACCGGGCGGCCGACCGCCATCGGGGCGAAATAATTGATCCGGCGCAAGACCGGAAGCACTTTCCCGGCTTCGGGAGACAGAATCACGTGTCGGGTTGCCGGAAGCGACTTAGATTTTGCCCCCTATGTCTTACATGCCCCAATGCGAGTGCCCGGGCGATTCGGCGGGCCGCAAAGCACCCCGGATCCTTTTCACGAGCGTCTTCGGTCCCTACGCCCGCGATGATGAATTCGGAAGCCGGGCGATCAACCCAATGGAACTCTACCACAACCAAGTCACGCGCGTGCAGGGGCCGTTCTCCCTGCGGATGTTCCATCGGTCGTGGGGCCTTATGTTGATCCGCGAGAACATCAGCGCGCCGAATGCGTTGCTGGATTTTCCGACCCGCGAACGGTTTCTGGCGGAATTGAAAACCGAACGCTACGACGTGATTGCGATCAGTGCGATTCCGCCGAACTATTTCAAAGTTGTTGAAATGTGCCGGTTGATTCGTGAGAACCAACCCCATGCAAAAATCATCGTCGGCGGACATATTTCCGGGCTGCCGCGGTTGAAGGAACGGGTGGGGGCGGACCATGTCGTGCGCGGCGAAGGCGTGCGATGGTTCCGTGAGTTTCTCGGTCAAGATGTGAGCGCGCCGATCCGCCATCCGCGTATTTCCTCGGGCATCGGCGCACGGACGATGGGTCTCCGGCTCGACAAACCCGGCGATGTGGCAGCGACGCTCATTCCCTCGGTCGGCTGTCCGATGGGCTGCAACTTCTGCGCGACCTCGGCGATGTTTGGCGGAAAGGGGAAGTTCATCAGTTTTTACGAAACCGGCGATGAGCTCTTCGCCGAGATGTGCGGGATTGAGCGGGACATGAAGGTGCAGTCGTTTTTCGTGATGGATGAGAATTTCCTCCTGCACCGAAAGCGCGCCCTGCGGCTGCTCGAGCTCATGGAGCAGCATGGCAAAAGCTGGTCGCTTTATGTGTTCAGTTCCGCGAATGGATTGCGGACTTACACGATGGACCAGCTGGTGCGGCTTGGCATTTCGTGGATCTGGATGGGACTCGAGGGAAAGAAGAGTCGCTACAACAAGCTCGATGGCACGGATACGCACGAGCTCGTGCGCGAGCTCCAGTCGCATGGCATCAGCATTCTGGGCTCGACGATCATCGGTTTGGAAGAACACACGCCGGAAAATCTCCCCGAGGCCATCGAACATGCCGTGGCGCACAATACGGAGTTTCATCAATTCATGCTCTACACGCCGGTCCCGGGTACGCCGCTCTTTGAAGAACACCGGGTCGCCGGCACGTTGACCGATCCGGAGTGTCTGGACCCATCGGACGCACACGGGCAACTGAAGTTTTTCCACCGCCATCCGCATTTGCCGCCTGGGTCGGAAGGGGAGTTTTTGCTGCGGGCGTTCCGGCGAGATTTCGAAGTCAACGGACCGAGCATTCTGAGAATGGCGCGGTCGTCCTTGCGCGGTAGGAAGCGCTACAAGCGGCATATTGACCCACGGGTGCGGCGGCGGTTCCGTCGCGAAGCGCGTCCGCTGCGACTCGAATACCCGGCCGTCCTCTGGGCCATGCGGCGCTGGTATCGAAAAGACGCCGCAATGCACCGGCAGGTGGATCGGTTGCTGCGCGAGGTTTTGCGGGAGTTCGGGATTCCCGCCCGGCTGGCAGCGTCGGCGTTCGGGCGTTTGGTTTACAAAAAACTTTGTCGTGAGGCGGTGGCGGCGCCGGGCGAAAATGCCGAACCGCCCACGTTCTACGAAGTCTCGACCGGCCGTCTGGTTTGCGCTTGAGCTTGGCAGCGGCGGGATTTCCGGATTGGCTCCGGGGCTGTGGACATCGCGATTGTGGTTTTTCCGGGAGTTGAGGAACTCGACTTCGTCGGCCCGCTGGAGGTCTTCGGCCTCGCGACGGGGCTTGGCTGCGACATCAGAATGCGGTTGGTCGCCTGGGAGCCAGCGGTGCGGTGTTTTCACGGGTTGATGATCTCGGATTTGCATCCGCCGAAGATTGCGGCCGACCTCGTTGTGGTGCCGGGCGGGGCCTGGCTCGCGGGGGGAAATACCGGTGTGCGACGCGCGGTGGATGAGGGGAAAATTGCCGCGTGGCTCGCGGAGCGTTTTGCCGGTGGAGCGGTGGTGGCCTCGGTCTGCACCGGGGCTTTTCTTTTGCAGGCCGCGGGGCTCTTAAGCGATGTCCCGGCGACGACGCACCATTCCGCCCTCGCGGACCTTCGCGGGCTGGGGGTGGAAATCGGTGACGGACGGGTGGTGGATGCGGGACGGATCGTGACGGCCGGCGGAATCACGTCGGGCCTTGATCTCGCGCTTCATCTTGTCGCGAGATTTTACGGCCGGGACGCAGCGGACGAGGTCCGCCGCATCCTCGAGTATTCGCCGGGAAACTGATGCTCAGCGACCGGGCGACGCCGGTTTTTCGCTGCCGAGCGTATCCACGTTCAGAAATGGCAGGACCCCACCGGAAATGCGCGGAAGGACGCCGTCCCACTTCTCGACGGACCGAAGACGAATGAGCTCAGGACTCTGCTGGAGCGCCTCGGCTTCGCGTTTGATCGCGTCGGCACGGGCCTTGGATTGCACCTCGGTCGAGTAGGCCTCGGCGTCGGCGGCGAGCTTGCGCTCGGCCGCAGCGGCTTCCGCCTGGGTGACGCGCATGATCTTTTCGTTCTTGGCCTGGAGGGCCTGTTGCTCGGCCTTCACCTTGGCTTCGATGGCGCGGTTGAACTCGTCGGAGAAATCAAAGTCCGTGATCGCCACATTCGCCACGACAATGGCTCCCTCGACGCCTTTTTCCTTGAGCGTGTGATTGATGAACTGCTCGAGGGCTTGCTGGATCTGGAGTTTGACCACTTCGCGCTTTGTCACGAGTTCCTCGGCGGTGAACTTGGCTGTGACAGCTTTCACGCATTCCTGAATGCCCGGCTCGACGAGCGAAGCGGAAACTTTGCCGAGTGTTCCGATGCGTTGGTAGGTCAGCGGGGCGAGGGCTCCGTTGAGCGAATACTGGGTCGTGACTTCCGTGCTGACTGTTTGCAGATCGCGCGAGGCGGCGGTGGCTTTGGCGTGGCTTGCAGTGAGGCGGATGTCCATTTGTTCCACCTGATCCACGAAAGGTTTCTTGAAATGGAGACCTTCCGGCAGCGGGTCGGGCTGGACAGCTCCGAGGGTGCGGACGACGCCGACATGACCGCTTTCAACGATGACAGTGAGGCTTCCGGCAATGGCGAGGCCGATGATGACGAGGATGAGGAGCGGGAGTCCCGCGCGGGCGAGGTTGTTCATACGTGCTCGATGACGTCGGATTTGGCGAAACGAACTTTCGGGAGCGAAGCGTATTTGTCGCTGTCCAAGCGATACCCGGCCGGGCATGCGACAACCGTGTGGAAGCCTTTTTCCTTCAGGCCGAGGATCTCGTCATACTTGGCCGGATCGATACCTTCCATCGGGCACGCATCCACGCCGAGGAGGGCGGCGGCGGTCATGAAATTACCGAGCGCAATATAAGCCTGCCGGGCGGCCCACTCGTGTGACCATTTCGAGCGTGGCCCTTCGATAACATCCGAGACGATCATTTTCCGGTAAAAATCGAGGGCTTCCAAAGTGCCGCCGCGAACCTCCACCGTGCGGCGGAGGAAGCTGTCCACAAACGCCGCATCGATCTGGGTGCGAATGGCAAAAACAACATGGTGCGAAGAATCGGTGACTTGGGGCTGATTCCACGAGTGGGCCTTGAGTTGCTCGCGGATGGCCGGATCGGTGACGACGAAAAACTTCCAGGGCTGGAGTCCGTAGGAAGAGGGCGAGAGAATCAGCGCGTTCTCGAGTGCTTCCCATGTGGCGGTGTCGATTTTTTTGGTGGGATCAAACTGCTTGGTGGCGTAGCGCCAGTTCAACGACTCCAGAAGTTGGGAAGGTGCAATCGGATTCATGGCCGCGAATGGAGCCGCAACTCCGCCCTTGTGCAAGGGGAAACTTTCCCGTTTGAGGCGAAGACGGGAGATTCCCCGCCCCAGACGGGCAGAACCGGAGCAGCGTTGACGGCTCGGTGGGAGCACTGGGCACTCCGGGGCGAGCAACGCATCCTTTGGGATTGATCTTGCCGGGAGCGGGTTGGGCGGGTTCCTCTGGGGTGGTTCTCCGGTTTTTGATGAGACAATCTTTTTCCTTCCTGCGGTATCTGGTGTGGATGGGGTGTGTTCCGATGGCAGTGGCGGGGGATCTGCCGGAGGAGGCGGAATGGCACGATGTGGTGGTGCGGTTGGTCGAGGGAAATGCGGGGTTTGGGGGAGGTGTGGCACGGATGGCGCAGGCGTCTGGTGAAGCGCGTGTGGCGGTTTCCGGGCGACTGGACGGACCGGGAAGTGCCGCGATGTCCGGGGCCACGCCGTTTGAAGTGGCAAGTGTCACGAAGGCCGCCACGGCAGCGACCGTGATGCTGCTCGTGGAGCGCGGGATGCTCGATCTCGACGCGACGTTGGCGGATGTTTTGCCGGTCGCGCTGATCCGGGGCTGGGATCCGAAAATCACGATCCGGCAACTGTTGTCGCATACGAGCGGGCTGCCGGATTATTGGACCGACGGGCGCAAGGATCGGGCGGGACGGAATGCGTTTTTGCGGGTGTTTCTGGTCGGGTCGGCTCGCGAATGGACCCCGGTCGACGTGCTGGATTTCGCGCGAGGAATGCCGACGAAGCCGCGGGGTGGGCGGTTTCATTATTCGGATACCAATTACGTCCTTCTCGGGCTTGTCGTGGAACGCGCGACCGGGCAGCCGTTGCACGAGGTTTTTCGTCGGGAAATCTTTGAGCCGCTGGGGATGACTGCGACTTGGATGAGTTTTCGAGAGCGGGCGCGGCGGGGGCCGGTGGCGCATCGATTCGAAGGACGGGAGGATCTTACCGTGGCCTTGCGACAGACGGCGGACTGGGCCGGTGGCGGATTGATCAGCACGGCGGAGGATCTGGAGAGATTTCTCCGTGCGCTTTTCTCCGGTGAACTGATTTCGCGGAAGTCCCTGGCGGAGATGTGTCAATGGGTGCCGACAGGTGAGGAGGGTATTTTTTACGGCCTTGGTCTCTATCGCGTGGTGCTTGATGGTGGGCGTGGGGAGTGGATCGGTCACGACGGACACGGCAATGCATTTGCCTATTATTGGCCGCAGCGGGGTGTTACGGTCACCGGCACGCTCAACCAGGTCGAGAATGATTGGTGGCCGCTGGCGGAGGTGGTGGTCGGGGAGAGAGAAACGGCTGCACTCGAAACCGCGGACCGTTCCCTGGAGGGGGCGCTCTCGGTGGGGTGGGACAGCCTCTATCTTTACCGGGGCGTGAGTGTGCTGGGAGGCGGAGGCTACGGAGACGGCCTTCAGACAACGACGCTTGTGCTGGTATTTCCGGAGGTGGGCCCGGTGGTTCCGGTCTTGGAGGCGGCGCAGGGGTTCTCGACGGGTGCGACGGATTACAGCGAGACATCGGTCACGGTGCAGGGAGATTTTTCGTTGCAGGAATTTGATGGTTCGGTGGGCTACAATGTTTCCTTGGGATCGTCCGATGGTTTCTTTCAATCCCACGAGTTGTTCGGCCGTTTGGGGCGTGATTGGGAATGTGGGGCGCTGACCATTACTCCGTCCTTCGAAGGGGTGCTGGGGCTTGGGCCCGAAACCATTGATGGTGGCGGTGGTGGTCGGGCGGGTTGCGGATTCCTAAAGGCGCGGGTGGATGCGGTCTGGCGGGCCTGTGATTGGCTGGAGCTGGGTGGATGGAGCGAGGCGGCGATCAATCTCGGCTACAACTCGCGGGTCACGGACGAGGAGGAACTTGCGGCCTTCGATGGCTTGAACAATGTCCTGAGCGGAGTTTCGGTCACCTTGTGGCCCGGAGGCCGCGTTTCTTTGTCCGCCTACGGAGCATGGTCCCGGGCGTTGGCGGATTTTTTGGGGACGCGCACGGACACGTTTGTCGCGGGCGGGGAGGTTACGGTGGGATTTTGACAAAAAGAAAGCCGCCCGGGATTTCTCCGCGGGCGGCTTCTTCGTTGGGGGGAGGGAGTGTTACTTCGCTTCTTCGAGCACGGCCTGGGCCGCGGCAAGGCGGGCGACCGGCACGCGGAAGGGCGAGCAGCTCACGTAGGTGAGACCGACCTTGTGGCAGAACTTCACGCTGTCCGGGTCGCCGCCGTGTTCGCCGCAGA
>CAZEYT010000025.1:0-35682 GCA_964516295.1 uncultured Chthoniobacterales bacterium
CAAACGGCCGGATTGATCGTGCTTCGGACTTTTACAGACGAAATGTTGCACTGCCGCTTTTGCCGCTTCTGCGTTGAGAGCGGTGTATTCTTTCTCATGTCCGATAATCTCCGGGGCAGACTCGGCAAACAACAATGGGGCACCGGCAAAGAGAAGCAGAGTAACGCTGGGAACAATCGAGTGGAGGTAGTTTCGTGTAATCATAAACATTCGTCATTAATCCTGAGACGTCATTTCGCGTGGAGCACGCTCCGAACCTCGCGGCTTGTTTCTGCCGCAGCTTTTAGGCTATGTTCCGAAGGAATCATCCTGATCGTCGGTATAGTCGATCAACCGACAGATCAAGTAATGCGGCGGGCGCTCACTTTGGCCTTCGGTCACGGGATGGACTTTTGCTCTCATTGGGTGAAAACGAGGTCCACAAACTTCTCCACACCCATCTGATGATCTTCTGTCTGGGGGCTTGCTATCATAACAGCACAACCTCCCGGAGGAACTTCGATTATCGACTTGCTTTGTAGGGCATCATCGCCGGACACCAAGGCAGTTGTCCCATCTAACGAAAACTTCCGGACCTCATCGGAGCGATTCGAAACAACATGAAAACGCCTTTCTCCCACAGTTATCCGAAATCCGGAGCCATCGGAATCGGAAACGACCTCCTCGGCGGGTGACGCCCACGTCGTGCGAATTTCGACCAAAAAGGACGCCGGACTCTGTACATCCGCCGCATTAAGCGTGAGATCAGTCAAGGGAAACGCGGGCAGCCGAAAAGGAACGACTCGCGGTTCGACGTGGTCGAATGACCTATCCCAAATACGGACGACAAAGTCACCATACTGCCAAGTCCGAGGTCCGATATCACGAATCTGTTCGGGGTTGCCGTTGACGGTTCCACCGGTTCCAAGGCGAATGATCCCCTCCAGATCGTTTGCGGAAACCGCATCGGGTCCGGGCTCGACACGGATTTGACCAATAATTCGATCCTGGAGCCCCAGCCATAGCTGAGTCGCCAACCAACCGCTCCGCTTTCCGACCGTCGAGCTGTTGAAGGTCGACAATTCATACGAAGCGTGCGAAACGCTGAGATGACGCCCGATAACCTGCGATGCTTTCATGTCCGTCGTAAGCCACGCCCACGACCTTGGATTTGTTGGATCGTTGCCAACGCGTACTCGCGGAAAAACACCCATCACAAAGGCCCGGATTTGATGATCCTCCGTTGTGGTGAGCGCCCCGATCAGGGTGGCATGTCCCGGCTCGTCGGAAGGAATGTCCCGAAGTGTGGCAGCATAGCTGAACCGTCCGTACCATGCGCGTGGGCCTTGAATATTTCGGTCGGGGTAAGTTACCCGATCCGGAAGATCAAGCGAACGGAGCCCGCCGTCATACCAAGGGAGCTCCGAACGTGCATTCTCCCATCGGCGAAGGTCCTCCAAGCCCGGCCGAACGATCATGCCATTGACGAAAGGATTCCCCGAAGCCGCTGCAACGATCTCACCCCCGGCGATTCCCTTCAGTCCGCTATTCCATGTGTGTTTCCATGCAGGCGCGGTCCAATACTCCGAGAGGCGTCCGTTGCTGACCGGTCCATACCACTGCGTACGGCGAAGCATTTTGCGGTAAGTCTCATCTTCGGTGATTTCATAAGCTCTGCCGATGAACTGACACACGACGTCGTGGTAACCCGAGGATTCGTTCTGGCTCCAGATGTAATGGAATCCACCATCTGGAAGAATCGCATCGGCAACGCGCCTCATCAATTCTTGGGAACGGGTGATCATCGATTGATCGTTCAATGCGAGACCAAAGTTCAGCAACTGAACGGAGATAGCGGCGTCAATGTTGGCATAGCCTTTCGCATGATGGCTTAACTGCCGATGGGAATGGGCCATCACCTTGTCACCCGCCACCCGCATGGCACGTTCCCAAGAAGTCCTTTGCGATGGAAGAAGAAGGGTCGGATAAAGGGCCGAGAACTCTCGAAGCACGGTTGAGGCAGGTACCAGCGCAAAGTCATCATAGATGTTCCTCCCAGCCGTGTGGTTTTCTGTTAAGACAGATTTGACATAAGTGTGGGCTCTTCGAAGAAGGCGTGAGAGAATCTCATCATTTCCTTTCATTGGGCTCGCCGGGTTGGAAAACAACCAAAAGAATGCCTCCATCCTCGCAGCCGTACGTCTCGGATCGTATTCTAGATCATTGAGATCGCCAAAGAGTGGCTTGTCGGAATCATCGCGGGGCCATGGCTTATCGGGAATTTGCAAGGCCTTTTCTGCACCCGCTACCAGCCTGCGGAGATACGGATTGTTCTCTACGGTTCTCGGCTGGATCAAAACAGATGCATTCTCGGAGGCCGACTTCGATGAAAACGTCTCCGATGGCAACTCTGCTGTCGCACGGATCTCTGCCTCGTCCGTCTGTTGTTGTTCCAACGCAACGAGAAGGACGGATCTTTTAAGTTTGTCGTGTTCGGTCTCTTGGGGCAACGCCTCAACCAAATCACGCAGATCGGAGGCCCAGAGACCGACTGAAATTGACATGGCAAGCCCGGAAAGAATGATTCTCCGCAGAATATTCATTTGGGTTGTCTCTCCTTGGGGCCCGAAAAGATGAATGGTCCAAAATCCGCGAAGCCATCCGGCGATTTCTCAGAAAGATGAAACAGACCGACTTTTGCTCCGATCCAACCGCCTTCTCGGGCAATGAACGTTCTGTCCAATGACACCGGGGCTGATTTCGCGGAGAAACGAAGAGACCCGTCCGGCCCAACCTTCACCTCAAGATCGAGGGTTGCCAAGTTGTAGGCACCAAGAACTTCGATTTGCATTTCGAATCCCATGACCACCTCCAGCCCATGCTTCGCTGCGCGAAGCCCGACAAAATGCGATCCTATTTCGCTTGTTACAGCGAGTCCGGCAACTCCTCCCGGACGCAGATTCGTCGGTCGGAGTTGTACCGACACAGAAAACTGCCGTGCGGGGAACTTCTGCCCAAGAAATCGAGGATAAACAGAAATGTCTTCCGGCATTCCCTTGCCCGGAAACAATCGAAGTATCCCTTGCCCAGTTGGGAACATCAGCCATCCGGATTCCGGGTTGGCATGCCACTGCGATTGAAGTCCCAATTGCTGCCCGGTGAAGTGATCCGAGGTCGCAGGGATCGCTTTCGGCTGACCGGAAATCGGTTTTCTCCATTTGGGACCGGGCAGACTTCGAGACCGAAACGCTACCTGCCAACCCGACTGAACCCCTCCACCCGGACAGAGAACGTGATACCAGCCGTCGATTTTATGAACCTTGGGGCCTTCAAGATAGAGATGGTGGGGGGTATGAAACAGCTCATAGCCCTGGCCAAGCAGGCGTCGACCGTCAGGCGTCATCGGCCAAAGATGGATTCTTTCCTTCAATCCAGACCGTGACATTGCATAAGCATGCACAAGATAAGCCTGACCGTCTTCATCCCAGAACGGACACGGGTCGATCCAACCCTTAGCCTCCTGCAAACACCATGGCTCGGACCACTGACCGACCGGATCAGTTGTATTGGCCACGAAGATCCCCTCGTCTGGCATTGCGAAGAATATCCAGAATTTTCCCGAGAAATAGCGAATGGAGGGTGCCCATAATCCACATCCCCTGCGGACTTCTCCATAGGTCGGGTAGGGAACTCGTGGAATGGCGTGGTTCACCAAGGACCAGTTCACAAGATCTTTGGAGTGAAGAATGGGAAGCCCGGGCGCACAATTAAAGGAGGACGCGACCATCCAGAAGTCGTCCCCCTGGCGAATGACATCTGGATCTGAATAGTCAACGTGGAGAACCGGATTGGGATATGTTCCATCACCGTTGTCCGGGATCCATGGATATCCACAATTCATAGAGCCAACCGTATTGTTTTCATGAACCGTCGCGTGGTGCTCGTGTTCCTTGTCCCGGCCATTGGGGATCAGTGGGAAGATCTGCGGTTGGAGGCATCGACATCAACCTGTGAGTCAAAACCGCGATCCGTATTTCCGGTTCGAAGCAACTCCATATCTCTCGCCGGAACTTCGGGGCGGAAGAAGTCCGAATAGATACCGATTTTCTCGACCGGAATCTGCTCGAATCCCGGGATCTCCGAGAAAACGGGGGCGTCTGCCTTCAGCGTGAAATCAAGGGCCTCTGGAGCGACGAAGATGGTAATGTCTTCGCTTATGACGTTGTTCTCATAGGTTAGACCCAACAGGTCACGATCCTTGTTGCCTTTGCGAAGGTTTGTTTTGCATGCGACAAAGAGGTTGTCGCGAATCACAAGTCCCGACGGGACCTCCGGAGTTCCCTCAAGAATGTTTACCAATTCCGGATATCGTTCGCTCCAAGGCGGTGATTGGTAAGGAACAGAGTCGAGATCTGCACGAAGACGCTTGTCGTTAACCGTGTAGCCACGGGCGATCCCGCGGGCGTCGACGTGCATGGCCCGCTCACACTCAACGATGATGTTGTTGCGGAAGACCTGATCATGACCACCTCCAATGAACCCACCCGATTCTGTTTTATAAGCGATGTTTCCAAAGAAAAGATCTCCCGAGTCTCCATCGTCCACATAGAAAGCATTCGCATTCATGGAATGATGAACCATGTTGAATCGGACAACGTTGCCCCGCGAGGTCCATCCTCCCGTCGTGTAGAAGCAGCCCAGATCACTCGATCCGAGACCGATTCGATAAATTTCGTTGTATTCGAAAACATTGTCGTTCCCTGAGTAAACGATCCCACTGTTGGCGGAATCATGGATGCGATTGTGTGCGACGAGATTGCCCACCGATTCGGCGCGGGTGGCAAGTCCACCGTCGATTCCGGGAGCTGGAAAGAACATGCCGGCTTTTGATACGATATTGTTAAGAATGCGATGTCCACCCGGAGTGAGGGTGGCACGCTCTCCCCCAAGATAAGCGATTCCCGAGTAGCCGGTTTGAGATGTATCGCAGGAGAGGACTGTGTGATTTTTTCCCCCGGCCACAACGATTGCCGTACGCGAGACCTTGCCGACTTTGCACCCGGCAATCAGCACCCCCTCGCCTCCAACGACCCGGATTCCATCACCCAATCCCCCTTCGACCGTCACCCCCTCGAGAGAGAAGTGAGAGACGCCGTTGAGGAGGACAACCGGGCTCTTGACATCGCTGATGATAAGTTCGCCCGGACCATCCGGGGGTAAAACATAGAGCGTATTGTTCGCAAAGCGCACCGCCCAGTCTCCGGGATTTTGAATCGCTTCGATCAGATTCAATGCTTCCCATGGCTCCTCGCCGGAACCGGGGCCCGCACCGTTATTGGCGGCCCGGTGATACTTCGAACCGATGCCCCCTGAGATCGGCACAGCCAGCGTAATGGTCCGGGCCTCGGGATTGATCTCGCCGACTTTGACGGCTTCGATTGTCCATGGAACGCGCCAGAACCCGCGCAACCACAGCCCTTCGGCAACAGCGTCCTGCCATCGAGACGGCTCGTTTCCGCGAAAGACGAAGGTTCCATTGGACCCGGGTTGGATTCCGTTATCCACAACGGTCTCGATCAGGGCGAACTTGCCGTTCCCGGGCCACTTGGCAACCGGCAGACGCTCCCGATTCCAAAACACCTCGAGCAATTCCATTCCACGGAAGTTCGGACGAAACGGCGTCACCGTGAGACCGGCTTTGTCGAGCGAGAGTGCCCGGACGCTGGCGCGGGACGCCTCGGGAAGACGCTGTAAAATGGTTGGATCTGACACGGGCACGAGAGCATCCGGACTGATGATTTGCCCCGACGAGATTCGGACTTCTCCGCCGGGTTCGCCACGATAGATGACCCGGCGATCGGGCTCTCCGGAATCCTCCGACGAAAACACAAGGCCGTTTCGAACCATATAAAGTCCGGGCCGAATTCGAACAGCGACGGAACGGTCCCGCACTTTTCGCGCTGCATCCCTTGCCTGCTCAATCGAAGAAAATGGCCGTGCGGCTGATCCATCGCCTCCTGCGTCTGCTCCGGATGAGACGAAGAATTCCCGTGCCCCCATCCCGGATGACTCTTCCAACGGATCGGCCGCACCGGATGCAATCGCGGTTGCTGCCGGGGCCGGGAGAATCTGCTTCGGCGCTTCTGTAGCTGTCATGTCGACGGCAGACGGCTCGACGCCTTGTTTCTGCGTCGGGCTGGAACCGGAAGGGGCTCTTACGGGGGGAGGCTGTTGAACGAAAAACCAACCAACTGATCCGACAACCAACACGGCGATGAGAAATGGGAGCATGCTTTTCATAGGGGAAGTTCCAAGCGGGTTCCGTTGAAGCGAACGTCTTCAAATGTGACTTCGACGGCATCTTCGAAGTGAATCGGCGGGCGTCGATCCGGCTCGCGGGTCGAGAACCGACACCGCCGAAAAACCAGCCCCCGAACATGCCGGAGGAACAGTGCCCAACAGGGAAGAGGATGAAAAACAGGGAACTCCGGGTAGTCCGCCTCCTGTTCTGGGACAGGTGTATTCGTCTGGTCCTCACCGCCGGGGAACTCAACGTGGATGTTCTCAATTTCAACCTCTTCGATCCGGTGACCCGGCACGCCGGTGACGATGATTCCCGCCTTGCGGGGGAATTTTTCATAGAGCAGGTAACCCTCCTCCCAGACGCGGATCCGAATATTCCGAAGCGTGATTCCTTTGATAATTCCCGAGACACGTTCGGGTTCATCATCAAAGTAGCGTTGCAGGCGTGAACCCAAGCGAAGGAAGATGGGTCCGGAAACATTGTCCATGATGATGTTGTCCGCGACGACGTTCTCCATCCGGCAGCCATCCATGCTGATCAGCTTGAGTCCACCGCCTTCCGTGTCGCGGATCACAATGTTGCTGAAGAGAATATTGCGAAAGTCGCCCGCCGACTCTGTTCCCAGCTTGAGGGCTCCCCAGGTGCTGGAGATCCGACATCCGGCGACCACGATGTCTTCGCAAGGCTTGGCACGCGTCGCTTTGATACAGACGGCATCATCGCCGGTGTCGATGTCACAGTCCGAAATCCGCACCCGACGACAGCAATCAATGTCGATCCCGTCGTTGTTTCCATTCGTCCGGCTTCGGATGGTGATCCCATGGATAAGGACATTTTCGCAACCAAGATAATGGCTCACCCAGCCGGGCGAATCCTTGAGTGTGACTCCGGACACATGAACATCACGGCAATTGATGAACCTCACCATGAAGGGACGTCCATCTTCCTCGTAGCCAAAGGCCGGGCCGTTGCCGTCGATGGTTCCCAGTCCGGTTATTGCGGAGCCGACGGTTCCATTTGCATAGATCAGGCATCGATTACGCTTCTGTCCGACGGCATCCGTGAAACCGCCGGAGACCTCGGGATAATCGATCCGATTCGGACTTCCCTTCAGAATCGCGCCGTTATCCAGGTGGAGTGTGACCCATGAGGCCAAGGTGAGAGTTCCGCTAATAAACTCACCGGCAGGAACAAAAACCGTCCCGCCTCCCTCCCCGGCAGCAACATTAATGGCTTTTTGAATACAGGATGTCTGAGGATTGCCAGAACCCGGAATGGCACCGAAGGAGAGAATGTTGTGATTCATTGCTACAGCGGGGAGTAATTAGCTATTGAGATCGCGACGAAGGCGTTCTTGCTCGGGATAGCGGTTCCGGAGAACTTCGGCGTCGTCTCATTCCATCCGAAAACGGGCCAGGCCGAAGGGGGCCGCGGGGTTCTCTGCAAACCGACGGCATCTTCCTGTCGGGAACACGACGGAAAACAGCGCGACCACTCTTCTCTGCAGTACACCCGGAACCGTTCCACTGCGGGTGGACAGAAACACGTGAAGATACTGCCGGAGGGAGATGCATGAGAGGATTGAATTACCCTACAATATTCTCAATCTCATGCAATTGTTTTTCTTAATATTGCGATTTATTGTTTTTTGAGAGAATAAATCTTGGGTGGATGAACAAGCTGAACAGGTCCGAGGACCGGTCGAGATCAGACGAATGCAGATCTTCCGCTGTGTTGCAATTTATTGCAACCGGGAGATTCCTTTATACTCTCCGCGAGGAGGAATCGTTTACTCCCACTCAATGGTGGCAGGAGGTTTGCTGGAAACGTCGTAGCAGATGCGGTTGACGCCCTTGACTTCATTGATGACGCGCGAGGCGATGCGACCGAGAAGATCGTGGGGAAGCCGGACCCAATCAGCCGTCATGCCGTCGTGACTTTCGACGACCCGCAGGGCGATGGTGTAGTCATAAGTCCGCTCATCTCCCATCACTCCGACGGAGCGCACGGGAAGGAGGACGGCAAAGGACTGCCAGACTTTGTAATACCAACCGGACGCCTTCATTTCCTCGATCACAATCGTGTCGGCATCGCGGACGATACGGAGGCGCTCGGGCGTGATGTCTCCCAGAATGCGAACGGCGAGGCCGGGACCCGGGAAGGGCTGGCGGTGGACGATTTCTTTGGAGAGGCCGAGTTCGGTGCCGACGCGGCGGACCTCGTCTTTGAAGAGCTGACGAAGGGGCTCGACGAGGTCGAATTTCATCCGCTCGGGGAGGCCTCCGACATTGTGATGACTCTTGATGAGGGCGGCCGGATTACCGGAAATGGAAACGCTCTCAATGACGTCCGGGTAAAGTGTGCCCTGGGCGAGGAAGCGGTAGCGACCCGGGGAGGTTTTTTTGAGATCGCGGGCGGCGGCTTCGAAGACTTTGATGAATTCGTTGCCGATAATCTTGCGCTTGTGTTCCGGATCGGTGACGCCCTTGAGTTTTCCGAGGAACTGACGGGAAGCATCGACTTTGCGCATGCGAATGCGGAACTCCCCGGCGAAAAGTTTTTCCACGGCATCGGCTTCGCCGGCGCGGAGAAGTCCGTTGTCAACAAAGATGCAGGTGAGCTGGTCACCGATGGCCTTGTGAATCAATGCGGCGGCGACGGAGGAATCGACTCCGCCGCTCAGGCCGAGGATGACCTGACCATCGCCGACCTGGTCGCGAATCTCGCGGCAGGTTTTGTCGATGAACGACTCCATGGTCCAATCGGAGGTGCATTTGCAGATCCGGTGGACGAAGTTGGCGATGATTTCTTTGCCGCGCGGGGTGTGGACGACTTCGGGATGGAACTGAAGGCCGTAAATGTCGCGTTTGGTATCGCCGATGACGGCATGCGGCGAGTTTTCCGTTTTGCCAAGCGCCCGGAAGCCCGCGGGGAGCTTCGTAATTTTGTCTCCGTGGCTGTTCCAAACATCGAGTTCGGCCGGCAAGTCGTGGAAGAGGTCGCAGCGACGGTCGACTTTGAGCCGTCCCGGTCCGTATTCGCGACGCGCCGAGCGCTCGACTTTTCCACCGAGGCCGTGAGCGATGAGTTGCATGCCGTAGCAGATGCCGAGGACGGGAACTCCGAGGTCGTAAATGGCCCGATCAACCTGCGGAGCCTTGGGCGCATAGACGCTCGCGGGTCCGCCCGAGAGGATGATGCCCGAGGGCTTCAGCTTGGCAATGGCCTGGGCCTTGGTGCGGAACGGGATGATTTCCGAGTAAACTTGGCACTCGCGAACACGACGGGCAATGACTTGGGTGTATTGCGATCCGAAGTCGAGGATGAGAATTTTTTCCGCGGCGGGCTGGGAATCGGTCATGTCAAAAAGAGAATAAGAATCGGTGAGGCGTTTGGGCCCGAACAACGGCGAACGGGAAGCGAGGCGGGATCAGCGGAATTCGTCGCCAAAGGAATCCGCTGTGGGATCGTTGGGAACAATCTGGCCGCGTCCTTGGAGTCCTTGTTGAAACTGCTGGCCGACGGCGCTGGCATCTTGCTCCGCAACAGCGCAGCCGGCGACGAACAAAAGAACGGTGAGAAGTGAAAAAAAGATCACGCCTTTCATCGGCGGGAGAATAATGATTCCGGAACGGATGGCAAACATCATTCCTCCAGAGGCGTTGTTGGGCTTTTACCGAACCGGACTTTTTCCCATGGCCGGGGAGGATGGCATTCGTTTGTTCTCGCCCGATCCGCGGGGAATCCTGCCCCTGGATGGCTTCCGCATTCCTCACGGAACGCGGGCGACGCTGCGGGATCCGGCTTGGGAAGTGCGGATCGACACGGCGTTTGAAGAGGTGATGTTGGGGTGCTCGGAGCGGGAGGAAACATGGATCGATGAGACGATTTTCTGGAGCTACCTTCTCCTCCACCGAACCGGGCACGCGCATTCGGTCGAGGTATGGCGTGACGGGGCGCTGGCCGGAGGTTTGTACGGGGTGCGGATCGGAGCAGTTTTTTTCGGGGAGTCGATGTTCCACCGCATCGGTGGTGCTTCAAAAGTCGCCCTGTGCCGTCTGGTGGAAATTCTGCGCGCCGGTAAGTTCGGACTGGTTGATACGCAATGGGTGACGCCCCATCTCGCGACGTTCGGCGCGGTGGAGATTTCCCGAATGATGTATCTGGGGGAGCTGAACCGGCACCTGGCCCGCAACGCGGTTTTTCCGGCCCCCGGTCCGTTGAGTTTTCCGCTCAGGCCAGGGTCCGCCCCGTCGCCGTGAGGAACGGCTCGATGGTTTTTACCAGCTCTTCGAAGGCGGCAAAGTCGACTTGCTGCTGGCCGTCGCTCAGGGCTTCGGCGGGGTTCGGATGGACTTCGATGAGGAGCCCGTCCGCACCAAGCGCAACAGCGCCACGGCAGAGGGCGAGGACCAGATCGGAACGCCCGCAACCCTGGCTGGGGTCGACAATGACCGGCAGGTGGGATTCTTTTTTTGCGATGGCAACCGCTGCGAGATCGAGGGTGTTCCGCGTGTAGGTCTCGAAAGTGCGAATGCCCCGCTCGCAGAGGAGGACGTTCGGATTTCCGTGCGCGAGGATATACTCCGCGGCAAGGAGCCATTCTTCGATGCGCTCGCTCATTCCGCGCTTGAGCAAAACCGCCTTGCCCGAGCGGGCGCATTCGATGAGGAGTTGGAAATTCTGGGCATTCCGCGCGCCGATCTGGAGAATATCCGCCGTGGCTGCCACGTGCGCGACATCGCGCTCGCTGAGAACTTCGGTGATAATCTTGAGGCCGGTCTCGCGGCGGGCGAGGTCGAGCAGGCGGAGACCTTCCTTTCCAAGGCCCTGAAATTCATAGGGAGACGTGCGCGGCTTGTAAGCCCCACCGCGCAAAACCGTGGCCCCGGCCGCCTTGACCGCGCGGGCGGTCGAGAGAAGCTGCTCCTCGCTTTCCACCGAACAGGGACCGGCCATTAACACGACCTCCGGCCCGCCGATTTTGACGCCGTCCACATCCACGACCGTCGTCTCCGGATGCGATTCGCGGCTGGCGAGCTTGTAGCGCTTTTGAACGCGGAGAACGCTTTCCACCTGCGGGAGAACGGAGAGCGATTCCAAAGTCTGGTGGGTGCGCTCATCCCCGATGGCGGCAATCACCGTCTGCGTGGCCCCGTGGATGGGTGCGGGTTCGTATCCAAGCTTCCGAACCTCCTCAATCACTTCATCGATGGCGGAGCGCGGCATGTTCGGGCGGAGGACAATAATCATGGGGAAAGTCTGTCCCGCCTGCCGGGCAGTCTCAATCGAAATCCCGTGGTCCATTTTCGGACTGGCGGGCGGCCCGGTGCCACGTATGCTCCCGCGAACACGCCGCATGAAAGACAAAGAACGTGATCCCCGCCTCCGGGAACTTGCTCAGGAAGTGGCCACCGGAAAAGCCGCCGAGTTGGTCGCCGACATGATGGAGACGGCGCTGCGGCTTGGGCGGGACAAAGCCGGCATGGGCGAATTGAAGCTGATCAGCCGGGCGCTCCGCGAAATGCGCTATGCGTCCAGTGTTTTTGCGCGTTACCACGGAACGCGGAAGGTCGCCGTCTTCGGAAGCGCCCGAACCAAACCCGATGAGGAAGAATACCGTCTCGCCAAGCTCTTTGCCCAGCGCATCGTCTCGCGGGGCTACATGGTCATCACCGGTGGTGGCGATGGCATCATGGGTGCCGCCCAGGAAGGAGCCGGGGCGGAAAAAAGCTTCGGCCTCAACATCCGTCTCCCCTTTGAACAACGCGCCAACGAGGTCATCCACGGCGATCCGAAGCTGATCAATTTTAACTATTTCTTCACCCGCAAGCTGAACTTCGCCAAAGAAACCCATGCCTTTGTTTTGTTTCCCGGCGGATTCGGCACGCACGACGAGGGCTTCGAAGTCATGACGCTCATGCAGACGGGAAAAATGCCGATTGTTCCCATCGTCATGCTCGACCGTCCAAACGGCCACTATTGGGAGACCTGGCGGCGCTTTATCGACAACGACCTGCTCGATCACGGACTGGTCTCGGCATCGGATTTTCACCTGTTCCACATCACACACGATCCCGACGAGGCCGTGCGTATCATCACCACGTTCTATCGGAACTTCCAATCGTATCGCTGGGTGCGGGAAAAGATGGTGATCCGCGTGCAAAAGCGCCTCAGCGGAGACGCCTTGGAAGAGTTGAACCGCCGGTTCGACACGCTGCTGGCGGCCGACCGCATTGTCCAGACGACGCCTCTTCCCGAGGAGAAGGACGAACACCTGCTGGCGGAGCTGCCACGGATTGTTTTGACCCCGCACAAACGCGATTTCGGCTCGATCCGACTCCTCCTCGACGCGATCAACGACGCCACAACAGAATCATGAAACGCCGGGCATTTCTGGCCGCTCTCGCCGCCGTCCCGGCCGCCGCCCATGCCGGGTCGAAAAAAGGGAAACGCCCGGGCGATGTTTTCGGAAAAATCC
This sequence comes from uncultured Chthoniobacterales bacterium, assembly GCA_964516295.1. Taxonomy (GTDB): domain Bacteria; phylum Verrucomicrobiota; class Verrucomicrobiia; order Chthoniobacterales; family Terrimicrobiaceae; genus CAZEYT01. The sequence continues at coordinate 12,765 of CAZEYT010000025.1, forward strand.
AGTTCGTGACCAGCTTTCCCGATGTGAAGGTCCAGGTGGTCGAAAACTTCCCCGACCTGAAAGTGAAAGTCGTCAACGCCCTCCCCGACCGCCCCGGGCGCTGGCAGATTGTCCATTCGTTCCCCGACTACAAAGTCCAGATCGTCTCGTCTTTCCCGGATTTCAAAATCCAGTTCGTCGACAATTTTCCGGGCGTCACGTAGGCAGCCCGTGGATTCCGGGTCGGATGGATTCCGAAAAATAAATCTTGGTCGGGAATTTCCACGGTATTAGTTTTCCTAATGCCTATGAAATCACCCATCAAAGTCGCCGTGACCGGTGCCGCCGGTCAGATTGGATACGCTCTTCTCCCCCGCATTGCCGCCGGCGGGATGTTTGGTCCGGAGCAGCCCGTCATTTTGCATCTCATTGAAGTGCCTGTGGAAAAAGCCATGAAGGCGCTCGAGGGCGTCGCCATGGAGCTCGATGACTGCGCGTTTCCGTTGTTGAAAGGTATTGTTTTGACGGATGACCCGAAGGTCGGATTCGGCGGGGCAAATTGGTGTTTGCTCGTCGGGGCCAAGCCGCGGGGTCCCGGCATGGAGCGTGCCGATCTGCTCAAGGACAATGGCAAGATTTTCACCTCGCAAGGCACGATCATTGACGAAGTCGCCGACGACGACGCCCGGGTCGCCGTGGTCGGCAATCCCGCGAACACGAATTGCATGATCGCCGCCAGCAAGGCCCGTCGCCTGACGCCTGACCGCTTCACGGCCATGGTCCGCCTCGATCAAAACCGAGCCCAAAGCCAGCTCGCCAAGAAAGCTGGCGTCTCCACCACCGACGTCTCGGATATCTTCATCTACGGAAATCACAGCCCGACCATGTTCCCGGCCTTCGCGCAGGCGAAGATTTCCGGCAAGCCCGCCCGCGAGGTCATCGCAGACGACGCCTGGCTCGAGGGCCCCTTCTGCGAGATCGTTGGCAAGCGGGGGGCCGCCATCATTGCCGCTCGTGGCGCATCATCGGCAGCCTCGGCAGCCAGCTCGCTCGTCGACCACGTCCGCGACCTCTCGACACCCGGAGCCATTCACTCGATCGCTGTCAAATCCGAGGGCCACTACGGCTTCGACCCGAATGTGTGGGCTGGCCTCCCGGTCAAAACAACGACCCCGGGGTCCTACGAAGTCCTGACCGGTTTTGAAATGGATGCGTTCGCGAAATCCAAAATCGCCGCGACGAACAAAGAACTCACCGACGAGCGCGCCATGGTCGCCGATATGCTCGGCTGATCCGCGTCCGCTCTGGAATCCAAAAGCCGCCGTCTGCCCCGCGCAGCGGCGGCTTTTTTCGCCCCGGACACGCCGCTCCCTCCGCGCTTGCCGCCACACCGGAAGCAGGCTATCATTTTCCTCTTGTGAACTCTCCCAAGGTCCGCCTCCGCACCGACTCCGGCTACACGCTCTTCGAAATCATGCTCGTGCTGGGCATCATCGCTGTGCTGGTGGGCTCGGCAATCTACATGCTCGTTGGCAACGTTGATGTCGCGAAAGAGCAGCGGGTCGAGAGCGATATACAGGCCATTTCCATGCAGCTTCGCACCTATGAGATGCTCAACTATCGCCGTCCCACCACCGAGCAGGGTCTCAAGGCGTTGGTGACCCCGCCCACAAACGACCCAAAGCCGAGGAAATGGAAACAACTCATGAAGTCGGTTCCGCTGGATCCTTGGGGCCAGGAGTATGTTTACCGAAATCCCGGAAAACTGAACACCGGCGGCTTCGATCTTTATTCGCTCGGTCCGGACGGCAGGGAGAGCGATGACGACGTGGGCAAATAAGCCGTCCGGCGGCTACACGCTGCTGGAAATTTTGCTGGCGATCGGGGTCATCGGTATTCTTCTCGGGTTTACCGTTCCCCTCATCGGCGGATCCTTCGGTCCATCACCCGGCGAAGAAGCGCAGGAAGCCCTCAGTCGTTCGGCCGCCGCGGCGAGACGGGAGGCCCTTCGCGACGGTGAGCCCCGGCGTCTTCAAATTCTGGAGCGCGGACTTTCGTCGGAGCTCGACGCCATTCCCCGGGCTACGCTTCCCGACGGTTGGACGCTTCAACTCCGGCGTCTCACCGAGACAAAATTCCGCCGCCCCGGCACGAATGAGATCTGGGAATTCAGCAGTGCGGGCATTTGTGAGCCGATTACGTTTTTGATGGGAGACGGCTTGGAATCGGTCACGATCACGTTCGACCCATTGACCGCACTGGTCGTGCCCGATGAATAACCGACGCGGGTTTTCGCTCTTTGAGGTGTTGGTCGCGATGGGAGTTTTCGCCCTCGCGGTGACGGGCCTGGCCATCGCCCTCGAAAGCGGCGTGCAGGGGGCGCTGGAGGCACGCTCCCGCTCAATGGCTCGCATCCAATTGGAATCACGCCTCTCGGCCTGCCTTGCCGATCCTCCACTCAGCGGGCGCCGGGTTATTGACGCGAAGGACAATCACGGTGTCCGCATCGAGGAAGAGCTCGTGCCATTCGAAGCCCGCACTACGAACGACACGATTGTTCCCGGTCTTTGGAAACTGACCATCTCCGCCGACTGGGGCGGACGGGATGTCGAAAAAGCGGACATCATCCTTTACCGTCCATGATTCGCACACGACCGCAGGGCTTTACGTTGTTCGAGGTCATCCTTGCGCTCGGTCTTTTGGCCTTGTTGACCGGTGCGGTGTATTCGATTTCCTCGGCGGCTCTGGATGCGAGTCGCTCAACTCTCGACGAGCAATTTGCGGTCCGCCGGTTGGAGAGCTTTTTGCGAGTGACACGTGAGGCATTTCTCAATCTGCCGCGGGAGGGGAGTGTTTTTCTGCGGATGACGTCATCCGCCTCCGGTGCTCCCGTGCCCGAGATGGTTTTTCGGGAGGCCGCCGGTGTTTTCGGGATCTCCTCGTTGGGTGGCGGTTCGCTGATTCTGGCCGCCCGACCCCGCGCAGACGGGAGCCGGAGTTTTTCGATGCTCCGTGTTCCGGCCAACATGCAGGGGGCGGAATTGAGCCGGTATTCGGTCGACGGTCCCTGGGTGGCACTTCTGCCGGGAGTCGAGCGGGTCAAGTGGACGTTTTTTGTAAATGGCGAATGGCGTGAGGAATGGCCCGAGGGAGCCGGACGCCCGCTGGCCGTGCGCCTGGAGATGGAGTGCCGCGACGTGCCGGGCTATCCGGTCGATGCGCAGTTTTGGATTCCACCGCTTGCCGCCGCACCGCCTCCCCAAGCGGGACCAACCCCGGAAACCTCTCCGACGCCCGCACCGACACCATGAGGATTCCCCTCCCCCGCCCTCGTCTGGCATTGGCGCTTCCGCTGGTCCTTTGGGCGATTGCGTTCATTGCCGGACTGGTTGTTCTGGTGGCCGGGACGGTGGGCGATTGGATCGACGAAGAAGCCCAAGCCGGCCGCAGCTTTCGCGCGCGTCAGATGGCCTTGAGCGGCCTGGCCTTCGGCCTCAACCCCGCCGTGAATCCCGGCGATGCCCTGCTCAAAAGCGGAAATCCGGACGATGAAGGCTACGAGGTGCGCATTTCCAACGAAGCCGGCCGGATCAATCCGAATTTTTGGATCGCAGCCAACGACCGCACCATTTTTGTTCAACTCTTCGACTACTGGGGTGTCGATGAACGACTCCGGGACCAATCGGTCGACTCGCTGATTGACTGGATCGATGGCGATGATTTTCGCTCGCTCGCCGGGGCGGAACGGGGCGAATACACGGCGATCGGGCGAGCGGGATTTCCGGCCAACCGTCCGCTGGCCCACATCCGCGAGCTCCCCGCGGTGATGGGCTTCGACACCATTCTCGCTTCGCAGCCGCAGTGGCGGGATCTCTTTTCGACCGTTCACAATGGAAAAATCAACATCCAATACGCCACGGAGCCGATCCTCCGGGCGCTCGCGCGGCTGACCCCGGAGCAAATCACCGCGCTTTTCGAGTTGCGTGCAGGCCCCGATGGCATTGAGGGTAACGATGATGACGTCCGCTTCGAATCCATGGAAACCGTGATCCCGCTCATTGGATCCGACGGCGTGCAACAGGCGGCATTGGAAACATGGTTCGATGTCACCGGAGATGTGCGCCGTGTCGAGAGCACCGGTTATTGCCAGGGAACCAAACACCGGATCACCGTTTTATCGTCCGGCGGGGGCGGGGAAGTGCTGAGCTGGGAAGAACAATGAGCCGCCCGACTTCCGACACTCTGCTCCGCCCTGGTGAAACCGATTGGGAATTATGGAAATTTCCACCCAAAGGCGATCCCGTCTGCGAAATGGCACCTTCGGAGAAGTCCCTCGCGGCGGCGCAGAATCTCACACTCGGCCTGCCCGTCCGGGATATCGTGGCGGTGCCGCTTTGGATCGCCACCGAGGCGAATCCCCGGGAGCTGGCGGAGTTGGAGCTAACGAGCCGACACCTCCTCCGCCGGAATGCCGCCGTTCACGCCCTCCCGCTTTTTTCGCGCGAAGGTCGCAGCCTCATCCTCGCCATCGGCACCGCGGATGAGGCGATTTCCTCGCCTTACTTCACAAAAGCACGTCGCTTCGAGATTTCGGCACGACTTTGGAAAACTGGTGGGGCCGATGCCTTGCTCTGGCGTGAACTGGGCCAGCTGTGTTTTGCGTTCTGCTCGGGTGATCGGGTGATCTACTTTTCCGCGACCGGAGAAACAACGACCGGTCCCGCCTTTACCGCCATTATCTCCCGCGCAGCTCTCCGACTAAAGGCGGAGGGCGTTCTTGACCGCCTTCCCGCATCGCTCCGTCTTCTGGGCACGTTTTCCGACGAAGAGCGCGAATCGCTCGCCCATACGTTCCACGCGGACATCGAGCACTTGGCCGACCGCCCCGCACCGGTTCTCCCCTCGCCGGTCTCCAACCCGGCTCCGCCATCCGCCACCGCCGCGGAACTGCAAAGAATCTCCCGCCGGAAATTCGCGGGCATCCTCATGGTCGGCGGCCTGATTTATCTGGCTCTGGTGGGTGTTCTCGCCGGCGACCTCATTTGGCAGAGCCTCCAACTGAGCCAACTCCGAAACGAAGCCGCGAAATCCGCACCGGCGGCGGAAGCGGCTCAAAAAGTCGTTACGGAATGGCAGGAATTCCGACCGGCCATCGATCCGGATCTCTTCGCGCTCGATCTCCTCGCCGCCGTTGCGGCCGAGATTCCCGGAGAACGCGTTCGCCTGACCCAATTCACCCTCGACAACGGCCGTCTGCTTGTCACCGGGGAGGCCGCCGATGTCGCGCAGGCCTATCAGTTTTCCGAACGCGTCCAGGCATCGCCAAAGCTCCAGGATTTCGACTGGACGTCGCGCCAACCCCAACTTGCCGGAAAATCCAAAGTCCGCTTTGAAATGGAAGGAGTCCGCCCCGATGCGAAGACTGACCCAGAATGAGTTTCGCTTGGCGGCCCTGTTTGCCGCCGCCGTTTTCCTCGCGCTGAACCTGCTCGGTGCCAGAGCGTGGATGCAGCATCGTGCCAATCTGGTCCGGGAAATCTCCAACGTGCGCGCGTCCATGGAAGAAGGCCGGATCTGGGTGGATGGTGCCTCGGCCCTCGAATCCGCGAGGACTTGGATCGAAGCAAATCCTCCCCCGCCCTTCACCGGTCAGGACGCCAGCACGGCACTTCTTCAATCCGCCCGCTCCTCTGCCGAAGGGGGCGGACTCAAGGTTCTCGAAGAAAACCTCCTCCCGGAACCGACTCTCCCCGTCGGCTCGGCGGCCGCATTGCAGATGAAGTTGTCCGGCCCCTTCCCCGCCGTCGCCCGCTTTCTCTTTGCCATGCAAGACCCCGCAGCATGGCGCTCGATTCCGAAATTGACGGTTCGAAGCGAAGCCGAGCCGCCGAATGTTGTGGTGGACATGGAAATCCACCAGTATTATCGTCCCGCAACTCCAGCGGTAACCGATCCCGGTCCATGAAGCGTCTCGTCACCCATGCCCTGCTTACGGCCTCTGGCTTCTCGGCCGTTGCGAATCATGTTGCGCCGGGGGATTCGTGGACCCACCCGCGGGAGATCGGGCAGTTCCAGTTTCTCTTGGACCGCTCGCCTTTTTCCCTGCCCACCGCCGAGGAAAGTTCCCCTTTGGCGGACCGCTTTTCTCTCACCGGGGCCGTGGGCTTGGACGGCGAGGCGCTTGTTTTCGTTCTCGATAAAAATACGCAGACCCGCCACATGGTGTCCAAGGAGCCGAATTCTGAAAACATCGGTCTCGTGGAGTTTCTCCCCGATCCCGATCCCCGCCGCATGCGCGCGACGATTCGGGTGAATGGCGAAATCGCCACCATTTCCTACGCCGAACCGACCGCCGATCCCAATGCGATGGCCTCCGGTCACATGGCTCCCGGGCAGATGCCCCAAATCCCGAACGGCGCGGCCATTTCTCCCCCCGTTCCCGGAACACCCAATCTCACCGCAGGCGGCACCCAGCCCCAACCTCCTCCTCGACGCGTGATCCGTCGTCGAATCATCTCCGGACAAACCGGCCCATGAAACGCCTTCTCGTTCTTTTTCTGGCTCCCATTTTGGCCTCGGCACAGCCGACTCCTCCTCCGCAACCGGCCCCGCTTCCGGCAACACCCGTTCCACAGCCCGCTGCGCCGACCACGGCCCCGGTCCAGCCCGTGCCACAGGCGACCCGGCCGGAAATGGTCAACATCACCCTCCCGCGCAATCCCGCATCGGAGGTGATCGCTTTCTATGAGTCGCTCACGGGAAAACGCATCATCCGCGACTCCAACCTCGCCGGCCCGGAACTCTCCATCATCAACTCGCAGCCGGTCCCACGTCAGGAGGCAATCAATCTGATCGAGAGCTCTCTGCTGCTGAACGGCTACACGATTGTTCCCGTCGACGAGAACACAGTTAAGATCCTCGGCCCCTCCCGCGCCCCTCGCACCGAAGGCCTGCCCCTCTACGGCCCATGAAACGCCTTCTCGTTCTTTTTCTGGCTCCCATTTTGGCCTCGGCACAGCCGACTCCTCCTCCGCAACCGGCCCCGCTTCCGGCAACACCCGTTCCACAGCCCGCTGCGCCGACCACGGCCCCGGTCCAGCCCGTGCCACAGGCGACCCGGCCGGAAATGGTCAACATCACCCTCCCGCGCAATCCCGCATCGGAGGTGATCGCTTTCTATGAGTCGCTCACGGGAAAACGCATCATCCGCGACTCCAACCTCGCCGGCCCGGAACTCTCCATCATCAACTCGCAGCCGGTCCCACGTCAGGAGGCAATCAATCTGATCGAGAGCTCTCTGCTGCTGAACGGCTACACGATTGTTCCCGTCGACGAGAACACAGTTAAGATCCTCGGCCCCTCCCGCGCCCCTCGCACCGAAGGTCTGCCCCTCTACACGGAAACCGAAGGGCTGCCGATTGGCGGTGATCGGATCATCAGTTTTTACAAGCCGCTCTCGTTCATCGCCCCGGATGAGGCGAAGGCGATTTTGGAGCAGGTCGTCCAGATCAACGCCTTCGGATCCATCGCTCCCGTTCCGAACACCAACGCGCTCATCCTCACCGACAAAACGCCCGTCGTTCTCAAGTCTCTCGCCCTCCTTTCCCTCATCGACGTCGAGCCCGCGCAGGTCGTCACAGAATTCATTACCCTCCAGCGAGCCAACGCCGAGCGCGTCGTGGAGATCCTCGACGAGATGTTCGGACAGGAAGATGGCAACGCCAACACCACCCAGCCCACCACCCAGCCCAACATCCAAGCGCCCCCGGAGCCGAACGGCCAGCCCGGCGCTCCGACCACGGCCGTGGGATCGGGAGCCCGCTACGAAAACCGGCTCATCTCCGGCAAAGCCCGCTTTGTGGCCGATAAACGCACCAACCGCGTCCTCGTCGTCACCCGCGTCGAAAATTACCGCTACGTCCGCGACGTCATCACGCAACTCGACGCTGCCGGCACCTTCGAACAACCGTACGTTCGCGTTCTCAATTACGTCCCCGTCACCGACGTCTTCCCGGTCATCTCCGACATGCTCTCCGACGCGGAAACCGAGGCGACCGGAGCGGACGGCACACCGCAATCCACACCTTCGAATCCGTTCAACCAAAACACAGGTCAGAACAACAATCAGAACTCGGGCTCCGGTTCCAGCGGCAGCCTCAGTCGGCCCGACCGCCTTTCCAGCGAAGCCGAGCAGGCGGCACCCCAGTCGGTTACCCTCGGCGAAATCCGCCTCATCGGCGACAACAGCTCGAACAGCATCATCGTTTTCGGCCCCCCGGAAGCCAAACAACGCGCCAAACAAATTCTCGATCTCCTCGACCAACGACCACGCCAGGTTTACCTCGCCGTGGTCATCGGCCAACTGCGCGTTTCGAACGATACCGACTACGGCGTCAACTACCTGATCCGCTACCAAGGCGGCTCCGGCAATGGCATCGCCGCTGCCCTTCTGACCCCCGCGCTTTTCCCCAACGTCGCCGCCAACAACCTCCCCCTCGCGCAGGGACTCACCGGCACTCAGGCGCTCACAAACGGCCTCTCGACCCTCTCCGGCCTCACCGTCTTTGGCACCATCGCCGACTCGGTCGATGTCTATGCGCGGTTTCTGGAGTCCACAAACCGCTTCCGCACCCTGTCGCGCCCGGTCATCTATACGACGAACAACCGCAAAGCCACCATCCTCTCGGGCCAGCGCGTGCCGGTGCCGACTTCCACGCTCACCACCGCGACCGGCGGCGGCGTCAACAACCAAGGCACAGCCGTCACCTCCAACATCCAATACCAGGACGTCGTCCTGAAACTCGAGGTCATCCCGCTCATCAATTCCGACCGCGAAGTCAACCTCGTCATCGCCCAGACCAACGACAACATCATCGGTCAGGAGGAGATTTCCGGCAACCAAGTCCCGGTCATCTCGACGCAGGAGATCACCACCAGCGTACGTGTCCCGAATGGCTCAACCATCGTGCTTGGCGGCCTCATCACCGAAGACAAAGATGACGCCCAGGAGGGCATCCCCTACCTCGCCCGCGTCCCCGTTCTCGGCGCTCTCCTCGGCGGCCGCACCCGGAAAGCCAAGGAAAAACGCGAGCTCATCGTTATGATCCAGCCGGTAGTGGTCGATACCAACGAGGAAATGCACCGCGCCAGTGCCTACGAGGGAGACCGCTCTCCGCTCGGTCGCGACTCCCAGGCCCTGACCGCCCCCCTCGCCGAGCAGGCGCGCGAACCTGCTCCCTGGACCCCGCCCGACCGCGCCACCCCGGCCCCCTCGCCGGCGAAAAAGAATTTTCCCTGGTTCAATGGTCAATCTCGTTGAAGATCTCGTCGAGGTCGCCCGCTCCGTCGGCTGCACCGAGACCGAGCGATGCCGCGAACTTCTCCAACGGGCCGCAGCATCCCAACGCTCACTCATCGGGGCCCTGCTCGACGGGGAGATGGTGCGTGAGCCCGATTTTCTCAAAGCCGTTTCCGAGACCTTTGATCTCCCGTGGCGCGAAGAGGCGGACGTCACGCCGATCGAAAATGTCCGCGAGAAATTCCCCGCCCGTCTCGCCCTCGGACTCACCGTTGTTCCCGAAGCCGCGACCGAGGGCGGCGAACTTCGCCTCCTGACCTTCGACCCCTTCGAGCCCGCCGGCTGGCAGGCCATCGTTCAACACTGGCCCGGTCCGGTACGCTTGGTGCTGACCACACGTCGCCGTCTCACCGACACCCTCAAATCCACCTACGGCGTTGGCGCGGACACGTTCGAGGAACTGATTGAAGGCCGGGAAAACGAAACCGGCGGCATCCAAGAAGAATCCCACATCGTGGACGAAGAGGACAGCGAGGCCTCGGTCATGAAATTCGTCAACCAGATTCTCCGCGAGGGTCTGCAACAGGGCGCGACCGACATCCATTTCGAACCTCTTGGACAGGATCTCCGCATTCGCTACCGTATTGACGGCATGCTCCATGAGACGCCTGTCCCGCCGAGGATCAAAGTCCTCCAAGACTCCGTGATCTCCCGCTTGAAAATCATGGCCGGTCTCGACATCGCCGAGCGTCGCCTCCCGCAGGATGGGCGCATCGCCTTGGAACACGCCAGTCGGCCCATCGACGTTCGAGTGGCCACGATTCCCAGCGTTTACGGCGAGAACGTCAGCCTCCGGCTCCTCGGCCAAGAACGTTTCGACTTTGCCCGCCTCGGTCTCGACGATGCTTCGGAGAAACGCATTCGCACCCTCCTCTCCATTCCGAACGGCATCGTCCTCGTCACCGGCCCCACCGGCTGCGGAAAAAGCACCTCGCTTTACACATTCCTGAGCGCTCTCAACGTCAAAGAACGCCGCATCGTCACCATCGAGGATCCCGTGGAGCACAAACTCGACGGCGTGATTCAGATCGCCGTCAAACCCGAAATCGATCTTACCTTCGCAAACGCCCTCCGAAGCATTCTCCGGGGCGATCCCAACGTCATCATGGTCGGCGAAATGCGCGACTTTGAAACGGCCGAAATCGCCATCCGCGCCGCACTCACCGGCCACTTGGTGTTCAGCACACTCCACACCAACGACGCCGTGGGCGGGATCACCCGGCTGCTCGACATGAATATCGAGCCATTTCTCGTCGGCTCATCCGTCCGCGCCTTTATCGCCCAACGTCTCGTCCGCCGGCTTTGCCCGCACTGCTCCCAACCAGCGGCCTTCAAGCCCGAGGAACTCGCCGAAATCGGATTCCCCCTCGAGTGGATGGATCGGATCCGTCGCCCCGTCGGTTGCGAACGATGCCGCCACTCGGGCTACGCCGGCCGCACCGCCCTTTTTGAAATCTGCCTGATGTCCGCCCGCCTTCAGGAACTCATCCAACGCCGCGGCACCGGCCCCGAACTCCGCGAAGTCGCCATGCGCGAAGGCATGATCCCCCTCCGCAAAGACGGCTGGCAAAAGGTTGCCGATGGCGTCACTTCCATCGAGGAAGTCCTCCGCGTCACCACCAGCGAACTCGAAGTTCTCGACGAATAGGCCTCCCGGTCCTCCGCAAATCTCAAAAAAACCACCGCCGCCTTCTGGGGAACATCTCGGTTGGGATGCGGGATATCTTGACCGACAAAGGCTATAAACTTGGGTTCCACGCCTCCGACGCCGGCCGAGATCCGGAGATCCGACCCGAATGGCTCTACCTTGAGCGAACGTAGAAGCGGCGTCTCGCCGTTTTTCTCAGGCAATGGCAAACGGAAAGGTGCCGCTTCTACATCCCTAACCGCGCTTAAGTTCGTGCCATTCAGATCCGACCCTAACGTTTTAGGAGCAAGCTCTCGATCCGCAACCAAGGAACCTACGAAATGCGGGTTGACTAGAAGCTACCTGATGGAGCTGTTACGTCAATGGGCCGGAAAGAAAACGAAACGTCCCCGCGACAACTTCCGAGTTAAGTGATGAAGAAGACCAAAAACCGACGCCTGTTAATCAGGCGAGCGCTTCCAGCCTGCGGACGATATCGGCCTTGCCGGTCACGCCCACGGTCTGGTCTTTCTTTTCCCCACTTTTGAAGAAGAGAAGCGTCGGGATGCTGCGAATTCCAAAGAGAGACGCGGCGGCGGGACAATCGTCAACGTTCACTTTCGCAACCGTAAACTTTCCGACGTTCTCGGCAGCAATCTCCTCGATCACCGGTGTGAGCATGCGACAGGGCGCGCACCACGAAGCCCAGAAATCCAAAACGACAGGCGTCGTCGCCGAGGCGAGAAAAGACTGGAAATTTGAATCGGTAAGTTCAGTAACGTGAGCGCTGGACATAAAAAGGGTACGATCGAGTAGGAGACAGTAGTCAGGAAACGACAGGCGTCTAGCCCATCATGATCCAAACCTGCACACCGAGCGCCGCCAAGGAGATAACCAGAGCAGCGGCTCCGATGAGCGGATTGACGTCACCGGTCGCGGGCTGGGTATTGTCCGGTACAACAGTAATTGGAGCCGAGGTGGAAACGGATTTCGACCCATCAGGCTTGCGCTGAAGTTGTACCGTGGCCTGCGGGAGCGGTTTGGAACCCGGGGCGCTGGGAGGAACTTTTGCGGTCTCCTTTTTGCTTTCAGTCGGGATCGGAGCCGGAGCGACGGTCGCGACGGAGGCCGGTTTTGAAGCAACCGGGGGCACAGCGGCCGGTGCAACAGGAGCTGCCGGCGCAGGAGCCGCGGAAGCGGGTTTCGTCGGGGCCGGCGGGGCAACCGGGATCGATCCGGGAGGCTTCGGTGCCGGCGGAGGAACCGCGGCCGATGGAGGACGGGGCACGGCCGGGGCCGGAGGTGCCACCGGCACTGCGCCCGGGGGTTTTGGAACGCCGGGAACGGACGGTGGTTTCGGAATGGAGGGAACCGCGCCGACCGGAGCAGCCGGGGGCTTGGGAGTCGAAGGAGGGGCCGGTGGAGCTGATGCCGAAGGAACAGGGACCGGAACGGGCTTCGGGGGGAGATTGATCATCGCGGTCTCGCGCGGGCTGGATGCAACTTGGGGACCATCGCGACGGGCGGGAAGAACGATGCGTACTGTTTCCTTCTTGGGTTCGGCCATAAATTCTTGGGTGGGTTAAGTGGCAGCTTCGATGCAGCGGAGGGGGATATTCACAAAATGCCCGCGAAGTGTCAATCCTGCGCAACGGAATTTTTGCCGCGTTTTGCAGAATCTTTTCCCGTTCGATGCCCGCCAAGCCATCATTCGGCAATATCTTCGTTCCAGAGCCCGGGTTTCTCGGCGATGAACCGGCGCATCATTTCGATACACTCTTCGTCTTGGAGAACGACCAACTCGACACCCGACTTGCGGAGCCAATCCTCGGCCCCGTGGACGGTGACATTTTCTCCGATGACGATTTTCGGGATTTTGTAGAGAAGTGACGTCCCGCTGCACATCGGGCAGGGGGAAAGTGTGGTGTAGAGGACGCACTCGCGGTAAACGGATGCGGGTTGTCGCCCGGCATTTTCAAAGGCACTCATTTCTCCGTGAAGAAGCGGGTTGCCTTTCTGAACGCGCATGTTGTGGCCGCGGCCGATGATTTCTCCGCGATGGACAATGACCGACCCGATGGGAATCCCGCCTTCGGCCAACCCCTGTTTCGCCTCGTCGATGGCCGCCTGAAGGAATCGGTCGCGCATGAAAAAATCGAATATCTCAATGCGCCCGATACCGCAAGCTTGCCGATCCGGAGGGACGGGAGGAAAATCCGGGCGTGAAAACCTACATCACAGACGACTTTCTGCTGCACTCCCCGACGGCCCGCGCGCTTTATCACGATTTTGCCAGGAATCTTCCGATTTTTGACTACCACACGCACCTGCCGCCGGATCAGATTGCGGGTGATCACCGCTTTGCGGATTTGTTTGAAGTCTGGCTGGCCGGAGATCACTACAAATGGCGGGCGATGCGGACGAACGGAGTGCCGGAGCGGCTTTGCACCGGAGATGCGCCGCGGCGCGAGAAGTTCCAAGCCTGGGCGGAGACGGTGCCGGCGACCCTGCGGAATCCGCTGCACCATTGGACGCATCTCGAGCTTCTCCGTTACTTTGGCATCGACGATCTTCTCGATGGCTCGACGGCCGAATCGATCTGGAATCGCGCGAACGAACAACTGGCCGATCCGGCCTTTTCGGTGCGGGGACTGTTAAAAAAAAGCAACGTCGCCCTCGTTTGCACGACCGATGATCCGACGGATGACCTCGCCGCGCACCGCCGAATCGCAGAGGAAAACTTCTCCACGCGGGTTTACCCGACCTTCCGTCCGGACAAAGCGATGGGCGTCGATCAGCCCGCACATTTCCGGTCGTGGGTGGAAAAACTGGAAGCGGTCTCCGGGCGGACGTGCGGGACATTCGAGGCCTTTCTCGATGCCCTCGAAAGCCGGCATGCCTTTTTTCACGACCAAGGCGGCCGTCTGTCGGATCATGGTCTGAACTCCTGTCACGCCACGCCGTGTGCCAGCTCCGAGGCAGCGGCGATTTTTGAGGCGGCACTTCGTGGGGAGGCGGCGACAGCGGGGGAACACGGGGCTTTTGCAAGCTACCTGATGCTTTTTTTCGGACGTCTCGACGCCAAACGCGGTTGGACGAAACAGCTGCACCTCGGCGCGATGCGGAACAACAATTCGCGACTCTTCCGCCAGCTGGGCCCGGATACCGGCTTCGACTCCATTGGCGACGGTTCGCAGGCCGTGGCCCTCTCGCGCTACCTCGACGCCCTCGACGAGACCAACGAACTCCCGCGGACCATTCTCTACAACCTGAACCCCGCCGACAATTACGTGATCGGCACGATGATCGGGAATTTTCAGGACGGCAGCGTGGCCGGCAAAATGCAGTTTGGGAGTGGATGGTGGTTTTTGGATCAAAAGGAAGGCATGGAATGGCAATTGAACGCGCTGTCGAATCTCGGTCTGCTCTCGCGTTTCGTTGGAATGCTCACCGACTCCCGCAGTTTTCTTTCCTACCCGCGTCATGAATATTTCCGCCGGATCCTTTGCAATCTCATCGGTCGCGAAGCCGACCGGGGCGAACTTCCGTCCGACTTCGCGCTCTTGGGCGAGCTGGTCACGAATGTTTGCTACACCAATGCGTGGGGATATTTCGGACTCGAGACTGCAGCCGAATATACGCCCCGGAGTTGCACCCCTCAGAAATCAACCGAAGATTGACCCATGCCCGCCGCTGCCCATACGTCCGAAAATCCCGGAACACCGATGCCGACCTTTCGCCTGCCCGACGTCAAAAGCGGGCGGGAGTTCGGACCCGACTATTTTGAGGGAGCAAAAGCGTCGCTGGTCGTCTTTCTTTGCCGGCACTGTCCGTATGTCGTTCACATGCGCGGAGAGTTGGTCAACATTGCCAACGCCTTTGAGAACGACGGACTGAAAACGCTGGCGATCAGTTCGAATGATGCCGCGAAGTATCCGGACGATGCGCCGGACGAGTTGCGCAAAATGGCCATCGAGTGCGGCTTTTCATTCCCCCTCCTTCACGACGCCTCGCAGGAAACTGCAAGGGCGTTCGACGCCGTCTGCACACCGGACATTTTTCTCTATGACGCCGGCGGCCGTCTTTACTACCGCGGCCGCTTCGACGACAGCACGCCCGGAAATGGCCGGCCGGTCACCGGAGCCGATCTTCGGGCCGCCATCACGTCGCTCCTCGCCGGGGCTCCCCCACCCGCCGCTCCGCAGCCAAGTCTGGGATGCAGCATCAAGTGGCGGTGAGTCCGAAAAACCTTGCCCGCATTTTCGGCCGCCCGCTACCCTGCTGCGATGCATTTTCTCGTCACCGGGGGAGCCGGTTTTATTGGCTCCCACATCTGCCGCCGCCTTTTGGCAGACGGGCATTCGGTCGAAATCCTTGATGATTTCAACGACTACTACGACCCGGCCATCAAGCGCGGAAACCTCGCCGCCCTGGCGGGCGACGTGCGGGTCACAACGGGCGACATCCGCGACCGGGAGACGGTTTCGCGGGTGATTGGTCAAGGTAGGTTCGACGTCATCATTCACATCGCGGCGCGCGCTGGGGTGAGACCCTCCGTGCAGGATCCCCAGCTTTACATCGACACAAATATCACCGGCACGCACAACCTCCTCGAAGCCGCACGAAAGGCGGGTGTCGGTCGGTTTCTTTTCGCCTCCAGCTCGTCGGTCTATGGTCTGGCCAAGACAACTCCATTTTCCGAAGACCTCGCCCTCCCGCAGACGCTGAGCCCCTACGCCGCCACGAAACTGGCCGGAGAGCATCTTTGCGGCAACTACGCGCACCTCTTCGGTCTGCGCACGGTCTGTTTGAGATTTTTTACGGTCTATGGACCGGGTCAACGGCCGGACCTCGCGATTCATAAATTCACCGATGCCATCCACCACGGACGTCCAATTCCCCAATACGGCGACGGTTCCACACGGCGCGATTACACTTACATCGATGACATTGTCCAAGGCGTGATGGGTGCCTTGCGTTATGAGGGACCGGCCTTCGATATCTTCAACCTCGGGGAAAATCAGACGATCTCCCTCAGCGAGCTCATTGCCCAAATCGAGACCACTCTCGGCCGGAAAGCACAAATCGAATACCTCCCCGAGCAGCCGGGAGACATGCCATTGACCTCCGCGGACATTTCCAAAGCGCGCGCTCTTCTCGGGTACAACCCGACCACGAAAATCGCCGAAGGGATTCCCAAATTTGTGGAGTGGTATTTGAAAAAATCATGACCGTCCTCGACGTCGCGCAAGCCTTGGTCCGGATTCCAAGCGTCAACCCGGATGGGAATCCGGGAACAGACCGAACCGGAGAGGCGGCTTGTGCGCAGTGGGTGGCGGATTTTCTCAGGAACGCCGGAGCGGCCGTCGAACTGAGGGAGGTTTTGCCCGGTCGGCCGAATGTTGTCGGGCGCATGCCGTCGGAGACGCCGGGAAAACCCCGCCTGCTTTTCGCGCCACACACGGATACCGTCAGCGTGGTCGGCATGACGGTCGAGCCGTTCGGTGGCGAGATTCGCGATGGGCGACTCTGGGGCCGCGGAGCCACGGATACCAAAGGCCCCATGGCAGCGATGTTGTGTGCCCTTCGCGATTCCCGTGACCTCATCCCATCCCTGCCTTTTGAAATCTGGTTCGCCGGTCTCGTCGGCGAAGAGGCCGGGCAACACGGCGCACGCGCGCTCGCGGCGACCGCCCCCTTCGACTTCGTTCTCGCCGGAGAGCCGACCGGACTCGATGTCGTCCACACGCACAAAGGCTCGTGTTGGACCCACCTGCGCACGACCGGACGCGCGGTGCATGCGTCGCGTCCGTCCGAAGGCGAGAATGCCATCTACAAAATGTGCCGCGCCATCGAGGCCATTCGCACCGAAGTCGTCGCCGAGCTGGAGTCTTGGCAGGACCCGGTCCTTGGACATCCGACCGTGAGTGTTGGAACGATCCGCGGCGGTTCAAAAATCAACATCGTCCCCGATTCCTGCGAGGTGTCGGTGGACATGCGGACGATCCCGGATCAGCCAGCCAACTTGCTGGACGAAATCGTCCGGCGTCACGTGCCGGATATCGAGATCAGGACCTCCGGATCCGAGCCGTTGCAAACCCGGCCGGACCATGCCGTGATTCGTGCCTTGGAATCCTGTGGGGCGCGTGCGGTCGGCGCTCCGTGGTTTTGCGATGCCGCCGTGTTTTCCGCCAAAGGCTGTCCTGCGGTCGCCATCGGCCCCGGATCCATCGCGCAGGCCCATACGGCCGACGAGTTTATTGCAATTGGAGATCTGAAGGCGGGGGTGGATTTTTTTCGTCGTTTTCTGGAATCCCTTCGCTCGGTTCCGGCAGAAAGCGTCCGCGCTCATCCTGGCTGAGCAGCGAGCAATGAGCCACCCGCCCGGCGATCCGATAGCGAATGCGGGCGACGACGTCATAGACCGCATCGCGCAGCGGACGCGGGACAAGAAGAAAAACCTTCGCAAACGCCCATGGCGGCGGCAGCAGTCCCAGCACGCGAAGCGCCCCTTCGCTCCGATAAAGGGCGCGGTTTCCCTCGATCAATACAAACGTCCCCGGCGGTGGAGGGGGGAGTTGACGCCGGTGAAGCTCCCGCGCGCCGGCTGCCGAGCCAAGGGCTGCGAATCGCAACCGAGCGTTCTTGTCGCGCCGGATCAGGAACCGTGCGACGCGATTGCACATCCCGCACTCCCCGTCGATCAGCACCAGCACGGGGTCGGTCATGGCGCCTCAGAGACGATCCAGAAGCTTCTGATGGATGCCATCAAACCCGCCATTCGAAAACACCACAACCACATCGCCCTCGCCGACCAACGGCTTGAGCCGCGCGACAATCGTATCGGCGGTCGGCTCGTAGAAGGCCGGCTTGCCCTGGGCGGCAATATCGCGAACGACCCGCTCGGGATCCAGACGATCCGCCTCCGGAAGCTGATCAAGCCGGGCCACCTGCGCGAGGCAAACTCCGTCGGCGTCAACAAACGCCGCCGGAAGATCGTTCTGAAAAACCGCCCGGCGCGTGGTATTCGAGCGTGGCTCAAAAATCGCCCACAAACGCGCTTTTCCATAGCGAGCCCGGAGTCCCGCCAGCGTCTCGCGAATCGCGGTGGGATGGTGGCCAAAGTCGTCGATGATCGTAATTCCCCGCACCACACCCCGAACTTCCTGACGGCGCTTGATTCCGAGAAACGAGCCGAATGCTGTCCGGATTTCGTCGGGCGAAATCCCGTAGTAGCGGGCGGCCGAGGCCGCCATGGCGGCGTTGCGGATGTTGAAGTCGCCGGAAAGCGGAATCTCATAGCGCTCGCCGGAAAGCTCGAACGATGATCCCCCCACCGTGTGCGTCACCTGGCGGATTTGGTTTCCACAATCCGCCGAGAAGCCCACCTCGACCAACGGGGCCGGACACGTCTTCGCCACATCGCGACAATTGGCATCGTCGCCATTGAGCAAGACCATCCCTTCGCTGGGAACGATATTCAAAAGCCGACGGAAGCTGGTCTTGATCTCATCGAGATCGCGATAAATATCCGCGTGATCAAATTCGATGTTGTTCACGATCACCAACTCCGGCAGGTAGTGAACAAACTTCGAGCGCTTGTCAAAGAACGCCGTGTCGTATTCGTCGCCCTCGATGATGAAATACTTCGAGTCCCGCAAACACGCCCCCTGTCCGAGATTCGCCGGGATGCCGCCAATCAGATACCCCGGCTCGCGACCGGAGGATTCAAAGATCCACGTCAACAACGTCGTTGTCGTCGTCTTACCATGCGTGCCGGTCACCACCAAATTGTGCCGCCCACGCAGAAAAAAATGCTTCAACGTTTCCGGCAGGGACAGGTAAGAAAGCTTGCGATTGAGAACCGCCTCGACCGCCGGATTCCCGCGGGTCATGGCATTGCCGACCACAATCACATCCGCTTCCGGAATGTCGGACGGCTCGTAACCTGCCGTAATTCGAACGCCCTTCTCGCGGAGAAAATCGCTCATGGGCGGGTAGACTTTGTCATCCTGCCCCGAGACCTCGAAGCCGCGGTCGTGCAGTGCCGCTGCGACCGAGCCCATGGCCGTACCGCAGATCCCGAGAAAATGAACTTTGTGGAAGGGAGCGTTCATGCCTCCCTCCCCGCACGCCGCCGACCGCTGAACCGCAGCAACACAAGACACTTCAGGACCATGATCGCGATGCCTCCCAAAAGCAGGGTCGCCGTGAGAACCGGACTGCGCCGGGCCATCAATAAACGTCCTTCCGATAGCGCTTTTGCTTTTTCAGATTGTCCACGTATTCCCGGGCCTCGTCGGCGGACATCGCCCCGCGCGTCTCCACGATGCTGTGCAGCGCGCCATCGACGTCCTTGGCCATGTTTTTCGCATCGCCGCAGACATAGAAATACGCCCCTTTTTCCAGCCACTCGAAAAGCTCCGCGCCGTGCTCGATCATGCGATGCTGGACGTAGATTTTCTCCGCCTGGTCGCGAGAGAAGGCGGTCGTCAGCCGGGTCAACACGCCGGAAGAAACGGCGGCCTCGAACTCGTCCTGATAAAGAAAATCCGTCGCTGCGCGCTGGTCGCCGAAGAAGAGCCAATTCGGGCCGGTGGCTCCGGTTTTTTCGCGCTCTTGAAGAAACGCGCGGAAGGGCGCGATGCCCGTGCCCGGACCGACCATGATAACCGGGGCGGCGGGATCCTCGGGAACGCGGAAATGCTTGGCCGTGTGAACGAACACTGGCACGACACCGTTCGACCGCTCCGCCAAAAAGCTCGAGCAAACCCCCGCCCGCCCGCGCTGGCTGTGGCCGACGGTGTAGCGCACGACGGCGACCGTCAAGTGAACCTCCTCGCCCACCGCCTTCTGCGACGAAGCGATCGAATACAGGCGCGGCTGGAGTTTGCGGGTCAGCTTGATGAATTCCTCCGCTGAAAATTTTGCCGCCGAAAACTCCTGAAGCACATCAAGCACATCGCGACCCCAGAGAAAATTCTCCAGATCGGCCTTCGCGGCCGGGTCCAGAAGCGTGGCAAGAAACTCCGCCGAACTGTCACGCTCCGACACCGCTTGGAGCAATTGTTTTGACGGTTCGGTGATGATGCAGTTTTTGAGCAGCGCCTCCCGGACGGTAGCGGGGTTTCCATCGGGCGTTGTGACCATTTCCTCCCCGGAAAATCCCTGCTCCTGCAAAATCATCTCGACCAAGGCAGGATCGTTGCTCGGGAAAACTCCGAGCGAGTCACCCACTTCATACTTCAGGCCCGATCCCTCCAGCGCGATTTCGAAGTGCCGGGTGTCTTTGTTCGAGCCTTCGCCCGTCAGTTTCCGGTTGACCCGCAGCGGGGCGGGAAACGGGTTTTTACGTGAATAAATGGAATCGGTGGCCGTCGACATGGGCAGCGAAGTTAAGGAGAGGAAGACCTCCCTTGCAAGCGCGGGATTGCGGGACCGGCGGCGCGGTCAGGGTCGCCGCATGGCGCGCTGGGCGGTATACGTGTTCAGAAGCACGTCGTAAACTCGCCGCGAAGGCACCACACGCTCGGAGATCAGATCGAGATTCCCGTCGGGCGCGATGATCGCGATGGCAAAGCCCTCGGGCACCCCGAAATCGAACGCCACCCGCGGACCGTCGGGCACGGTGACGAACGGGATATTCGAGCGGACAACGCCCGGTTGTTGCGAGAAGGCCGCGACGCAGACGAGTTTGTCATTTGCGAGACGCTCATACATTTGCTGGAGCTGTCCGATCTGAGAGCGGAATGCCCACTGGCGGGGCGAATTGGCGATGAGGAGGACGACCGGGCGGCCGAGAAACTCGCGCGACGAGCGCGTGGTCCCCGTAGAATCGGTCCAACGAAACTCCGCGGCGGGGCGGACCACCTGCGCTTGGGCGAACGGCGTGGCCAGCGCGACGAGGATGGCAAGAACGAGAAATCTCATATTTTCATCAACTCCGCCTCCTTGGACACGACGTGCTTGTCGATGTCGGCCACGAAACGGTCGGTCATTTTTTGAATATCATCCTCGGCATCACGCAGTCCGTCCTCGGTAAGGTCGCCTTCTTTTTCGAGCTTCTTCGCCCCCTCAATCGCGGTGCGGCGGCAGGCGCGGACCCGGACGCGGCATTCCTCGGCCAGTTGCTTCACGGTCTTCGCCAGGTCCCGGCGCCGTTCCTCGGAGAGCTCGGGAATCGGGATCCGGATGAGCTTTCCATCGACGGCCGGGTGGATGCCAATGCGGGATTCATTGATGGCCCGCTCGATGTCGCGAACCGTCGCGGCGTCGAAGGGTTGGATGACGAGCAAACGGGGCTCGGGAGCCGAGATGAGTGCGAGTTGTTTGAGCTTCATCGACGATCCATAGGCCTCCACGTCGAGATTTTCGACCAGCGCCGGTGAGGCTTTGCCCGTGCGGATCGCCGCAAACTCATGGAGCATGAACTCCACCGCTTTTTCCATGCCCTCTTCGGCTTCGAATTGAAGTTCTTCCAAACTCATATCTTTGTTTCAGCAGTATCGGAGACCAGGGTTCCGACGTCTTCGCCGGCAATGGCACGCCGAATGTTGTCGGGCTGGTTCATGTCAAAAATAATAATCGGCATGCGGTTGTCCATGCAAAGGCTGAACGCCGTCGAGTCCATGACCTGCAAGCGCCGCGCGAGAGCATCGCTGTAGGTGATGCGGGAAAAGCGTTTCGCCTCCGGGTTTTTCATCGGATCGGAATCATAAACCCCATCAACTTTGGTGGCTTTGAGGATGACTTGGGCACCGATCTCGTTGGCGCGGAGAGCGGCCGTGGTATCGGTGGAAAAAAACGGGTTGCCCGTACCGGCGACGAAAATGACCACCCGTCCCTGCTCGAGGTGGCGCGTCGCCCGGCGCAGGATGAACGGCTCGGCGACATTGTGCATCTCGATGGCCGTCTGCACGCGGACCGGCACCCCAAGATCCTCAATGGCACTCAGGAGCGCGAGGCCGTTGATGACCGTGGCGAGCATGCCCATGTAGTCGGCCGTTGTGCGATTCATGCCCCGGTGGGACGCCGAAAGTCCGCGCCAGATGTTGCCGCCGCCGATGACAATCGCGAGTTCGACGCCCATCTTTTGGACCTCAGCGATTTCCAGCGCCATCCGCGACACAATTTGCGGAGAAATATTGTCGCGGCTCCCGGGTTCACGGAGGGCTTCTCCGCTGAGTTTCAAGACAACACGTTTGTAGCGCGACGGGATGGACGACGATGGTGACATGCGCGTAAGTGCCGGAATGAAAGCGGATTGCACCGGTGCTGAAAAGGAGAAACCGGGAATTCGTTGCGCTTCGCGACCCCGGCGTCCATCTTGGGTCTTCCATGCCCGCCCGTGATCCCGATCTCGAAAATCGCCAGGCCGCCCTCGCCGATGTCCGCAGCGTTTACCGCGATCTGGCCGCCCGCGAGCTCCCGCGATCCTGCACGCTGCGGACCGAGTGCTGTCAGTTTCGCCTGACCGGCAAAATCCCGGTCCTCACCCGCGGCGAGGCGCTCGTCGCGCTGGAGGGGTTCCGCCACACCGGACGGAAATCCGTTCCGGCCCGCGAAGATGGAGCCTGTCCGATGCTCGATCCGCGGACCTCGCGTTGTCTCATTTATCAGGCCCGTCCCTTCGGATGCCGCACCCATTTCTGCGAACCGGCCGGCGGCCCCTACGCCCGGCGCGAGGTAATCGACCTGATCCACCGCTTGGAAGAAATTGACGCGCGACTGGGCGGCGACGGTCCCCGTTCGCTCACCTCGGCCCTCCGCGACGTCGTTCGCTGAGGGATTTCCCTTTTTTCACCATGACCGAAAAATCTCTCCAAGAACTGGCCGCCGTGAGTGATCACTTCGGTGCCCGCCGCGAAGCGATCATGAAAGCGTGGCGCGACGCCTCCGCCGCCGACGGTTAACCCGAGTTCCGCAGTTTGAATTGCTTTGAAAAGTTTTTCCCC
>CAZEYT010000026.1:0-35028 GCA_964516295.1 uncultured Chthoniobacterales bacterium
GATCAGGGTCGTGTAGCCGCCTTTGGCAAAGGTGTAGGCGAGATTGACAAGGGTGGTGGTTTTTCCTTCGCCGGCCCCGCCGCTCACAATCGTAATGGTATTGGCGTCGGAAGATTTTCGGTTGAACTCGATGTTCGTCCGCATGATCCGATACGCCTCCGCATCGGGATTGTCATCCGTGTCGTTGATGAGCACGGAGATTCCCTTGGGGATTACGGCGAGAACAGGAACCTGGAGGAACGTCTCGACGTCCTCCATGGTTTTCACGCTGGTGTCGAGATATTCGATGAAGAAGGCGAGACCGACGCCGAAAACCAGTCCGACAACCACGCCGAGGAAGATGTTTAGCATCACGCGGGGTCGGGAGGGTGCACCGGCCACTTCGGCACGTTCCCAGATCACGGCCGGGTTTTGAGGCATCGTGCGCTGCATGGTCTCGGTGGAGAGACGCATTTCCGCAGCTTCCAGCACCCGCTTGGCTTGGATGTAGTTGTTCTTGGCTTCGTAGTATCCGGCAGCGCGAGTCTTAGCATCCTGTTGGCCGCCCTGGCTTTCGCGCAGCCGTTCCTCCAGCTCGGCGAGGGACGCTTCGGCGATTCTGAGATTTGCCTCCAAACTTGTGCGGAGTGACTTGATCTGACTTTGAAGCTGCGCCGACATGACCTCTTTCTTGGCTTGCAGAGCCTTGACGGTCGGGTGGTTGGCACCGAGGCCGCCATTGAGAAGACGTGCCTCCTCCGCTGCCGCTTCCTGATACTGCGGGAGAACTTGGGAGATGGTTGGATCTTGAATCTCCAGAGTCGTGATGCTCCGCATGATCTGGTCATCGGTGAGTTTGGAGATGGTCTCGTGGCGGGCGCGAAGAGAGGAAACGCGAAGGCGCTCCTGACTGACCTGGCTTTCGACCGCGATGAGAACCTGATTCGCGGCGAAATTGGGGTCCTCAACGTTATCGGGATTAAGATCTTGGATATTGTTCTCCACCCGAATGCGCTGGGCTTCCGCACGCAGCTCGTCGACTTTTTTCTTTTGCTTGGAGACTTCGTCCTGGAGTTGGGCGAGGGATCGATTGACCCACTCCTGTTGGTCCGCGATTCGCTTCTTCTGATATTCCTCGGCGATTCGGTTGGCGATTTCGGCCGCCTCTTGGCGGTCGGTGCTCATCACGGTGATCTGGATCAGTTCCGTATTGCGAATTTCGCGAATATCGATCATCCTCCGCAGCCGGAAATACGCCTGTTCTTTGCTGGTGAAGCCGTAAGCCTCCTTCCACTTTTGTTCCAATCCCAGAGACTCGATGACGGGGTAGAGCATCTCTTTCCGCTGCAGAATTTCGAACTGGGTGGAGAGAAATCGCGGGTCGAAGCCGACTCCGGAGCGGTCCGTGAAGACTGGAAGCACGGTATCACTCTGCTTGATCTGCATGGTGACTGCCGAGGCATACTGCTTCGGCATGAAGTACGTGACGACCGCGGCGGTGATGACGACGAGTAAAAAAACAAAAATGATTAGAGGAAGTCGGACCCGGATGACCCGCCAGTAATCTAGGAAGTGGAGTTTGAGCTCGCCGGACTCGGAATTGTTCATACCGTCGGGATTGGTTTCTTGGATCGGTTCCGGTTCGGGAGGGAGGGCGACTTCACAGTTACTGGGATGTGTGGGAGCTTAGACCGAACGTGACGCCCGATCAAGCGGTTAACTGTCGCCGACTTCTGCGGTTCAAAGAGTTGTTCTAGAACGAAAGGTTTGCCCCAACGTAAGCCACATTTCTGGTATACTCCACACTGATCTGTTGGGGCGCGTTTACAGCCGTGAACTGATACCCAGCGCTAAGGGAGACCAAGCGGTTGACGCGAAAGCTGAGACCGGCTGTGAAGTCGTACACAGTCTGGTAGTAGCTTGGGATAACGCCGGGTTGATCGAAGTAATCCGCTTCAAAGCTGAATCCAATGTTTCCGGAAATCCGCGAGGTGAATCCGTGGGCGATGGTAATTCCGGTGCGGAATGTTTGGCGTTGGGTGACATTGGTCAGGCCCGATGCTTCGGTTCCGTAGCGGGCATTCCACGCGACGCTGGAATTTTGGGCAAACTGATAAGAAAGATTGGATTCCCCGTATGGTCCGACGTAGGTGGAGCGTCCATCAACGGCGTTGTTGAGGAAACGTTGTTCCACACCAGCCCGTAGAGTCCACTTGAATCGGGGATTGAAGATCTGGTCAAAGCCGAGGAGACCGAAGTTACCAAAGCTGTTTTGGTCGGCTCCGACATAGGTCACGACCTGCGCGCGGTATTCGGCAACGATGGTAGTCTTGGGAAGAAGGAGCCAGCGGAAGGATTGTTTGGCAGTCTGCTGGAAGTAGGAGAGCGTGTCGTTGAGCGAGCTTTCGAGATAGTAGTTGGCGTAAAGATTGTAGCCAGTGACGGTCGAGAATTTCTCGGACCACTGGTAGGCGCCTTCGAGGGAGGTGTTGGTGTAGATGTAGTCGCCGTCGACGCGGTTCGTGCCGCCAATAATCGACGTATCCGGCTGAGAGAGATAAGCCGTGACAGTGTTCAGCGACAGGGTCAAACGCGGGGAAAATTCGTAGATGGCCCCGAGCGAAAGCGAGCCGTTGAAATCCACTTTCTCGCCGGGGCGGGTGTAGTAGTAGGTGACGCCGCCGCCGAGATCGGCGTTGAGTTTGAGGCGTGGGCCGCCAAAGTCGTAGCTGACTCCGGCGGCAACGTTTGTGTAGAAGCTGCTGTCTTTGTTGGTCCGGGTGGTGAAGAGGTTGTCATCGAACCCCTCACGGACGGCGAAGGTGAACGCCAGGGGGACTTGGCCGATCATTTCCAGCGGGGCGTCGAGGACCCCGGAGCCCAGGCCGTCACTATTCGACGAGAAATCAGCTGGCGGAGGTGGAAGGTAGAGGCTCCGAGCGGTGCCGACTGTATCCTGAGCCCCAGTCGTGAAAGACGCCGCGAAAAGAGCACTTGCTCCGACGCCAATTGCCAAAAATGATTTTCGAAATTCCATAGCGTTGCTTTTCAAGCTTCCAAGTTTTTTAACGCCCAACTTTCGCTTGGCAACCTATTTTGCCTGAAATTTTCTTCATTGTGCCTGTGGTGAACCTTTCGAGGTGCTGAGATTTCGCAACCTTTCGTTTGCAAAGGTGCACCCCGGGAGTTGCAGACTGACTTGGTAGGCTCGGATGGCAGCCTCGGCCCGTCCGCTTTGCTCGAGGGTGAGGGCACGGAATTCGTGCATGGTGGGACTGCCGGGGTCGAGACGGATGGCTTCGACATGTTCGCGTTCGGCACTTTCATAGTCTCCAGTGCGCGAAAGAGCCATGGCGAGGAGGAGGTGGTTCCACCGTTCGTCGGGATCGAGGCGAACGGCCTCGCGAAGATGCTCGATCGCAACCTGTGGCGGAACGAGTGCTGCGGCGTCGTTGGACCGCAAGGACGCCTCGGCGGCGAACCGGCGGAGACGCGAGTGGCTCGGCTCTTCCCGGAGGGCATTGGTCGCGATCCCGGCAGCCCGGAATGGGTCTCCGCCCAACATGGCATTTTCGGCGCGGAGGGCTTCCACTTCGACGGGTGCCAGACGAACAAGGAGATACCCGAGAGTAAGTCCTCCTCCCAGGGCTGCGACCGATGCAAACCGGCGGATCCATCGGCCACCGGAAGTTTTTTTAAGTGACGGGAGTCCTGAGTTGGCCAAAAGGCCGACGCACAGCGACATGAGAAACGCGTTCGCCGGGATTTGCATGTTGTAGTCGAAAAAGGAATGCGCGACTCCCGCCGCAACAGCACAAATCGCCCCGGCAGAAAAGGCCACGGAATTGCTCTGCGGGCGACTCGACGACGCCATGCGTTCCCGAAGCGCACGGACCAAGCCGCTTAATCCGGCCCGCATATTTGCCACCAGTGCAAGGGACAGTAGAACCAGCCCGAGCAGTCCATAATCGGCAAGCATTTGCGCCCAGTCATTGTGGGCATAAAGGTCGTTCGCAGTATCTCGCACTCCGGTAAGCCGTCGCGACTTGTTCGTAAACGAGCCGGCTCCCGTGCCGAGCAGGGGTTCGACCTGACTTTGACGGACAACGGCTTTCCAGAGCTCAATGCGATACGAATCTTCCGTAAGCCGGGCCATCCGGGCCTGCACTGTTCCGCTTTCCCGGAAAAAAACAAAGGCTCCACCGAAGACAGCGACGGCCGCGACGATTGTGATGAGGGCAAACGGGATCCGACGGTCACGAGCCCCGACAACAAGCCCTGGTAAAAGGAGTGCGATAAGGGTCAGGGATCCCGCCAGCAGGCCGACGACACCTCCACGACTCAAGGTCAGCAACACCCCCAAGGCACACATTCCGCCCACGTAGGCGAAGAGGATTTTGGCCCAGATCGGACATCGTCCGAACACAGCGAGTCCGAATCCGAAAAAGGCGGTCGCGTTCAGCATCCAGGAGAGTTGATTACCGCTGATGAACGACCCATGGGCGCGCTGCACACCGGCGACGACCGGCTTGCCAAACCAGGCGCGCATCTGCTCGCTGATCCAAGGTTGTGGAAAAAACGAGCCCTCGCTTGTGAATTGCAGTGCGGCCACAAAACACTGGCCCATGGCTGCGGCGAAAAGGAGGGACACGAGCACATAGCGTGACGCGGGAGTGGTGAGACCGGCGGCGGTGAGGAGATAGACCACGCCGCATCCGAGTACCAGAAAGGTATAAAAGACCTGAAGATCCTGGCCGGTTGAATTCCACGAGCGCCACACCAGATATCCGCCCAGCGCCACCACCGAGGCCACCGCCCACCCATCGGGCGAGACCGCCCGCCTCCAGAAAAAGATTGTCCCGCCCAGCAGTCCGGCCACGGCCAGCAAGGCATACGACGGCATGCTGAAAATCACCCGCAGGATCCCTCCGTAGCCGACTTGCGACAGGATCACCGCGGACGCGATCAGGATGGCGAGGATGATTCTCATGACCCGACCCCAACATTCATTTTTCCAGAGAAAAGACGAGATCGACCACCGGAACCGAACCGCTCAAGTTTTGGCAGCGGGCGGCCATCGCGAGGGCCGGATTGAAGTTACCCGGTTCGAACGTCGCCGCCTCTTGAAACGCCGCCTGAGCGGCCGACCAATTTCCGGATCGGTAAATCTCGCGCGCTGCGGCATACGCCTCCAGGCGGGGCAGAGCTGCCTCGCGGACGGCTGCTCCCCGCCCGAGAAGTTCGAAGACATCTACCGGCTGGCTCCGCCCGGGGACGAGCACGCGATCCAGCGCACGGAAGACCAGCTCGGCATCATCCCGGCTGGCTTCCTCCCGGGTTGGTCCGGAAACGAGAATGCCCACGCGAAAATGTGCGGCCGCCGCCTCGAGACGCTGGGCGAGATTCACCGTATCGCCCATCATGGTGTAATTGAAGCGCAACTGGGACCCGATATTCCCCACAACCGCCGACCCGGTGTGGAGGCCCACGCGGCTCCGCATCGAGCGCACCTCTTCCGGCCAACGGCCGGGATCGGCTCCCCACCGTTCGCGAAGCCGGGCCTGCCCGGCTTGGAGCCCGATGGCGGCCCGACATGCCGCCGCCGCGTGATCCGCACAGTGCAGAGGGGCCCCAAAAATCGAAACGATGGCGTCGCCAACGTACTTGTCGAGTGTTCCCCCCGCGTCCATGACTGCCGCCGTGCCCTCGGTGAGATATTCACTCATCATGGCCACGAGTTCAGTGGCTGGGAGCGTCTCGGCAATCGAGGAGAAAGCCACGATATCGCTGAAGAACGCGGTGATTTCGACTTCCACGCCGCCGGTGGTCGGTGGAATGTCCTTTTCGATCATCTCCGCGACGACTGCGGCCGAGACATAGGTGCCGAAAAGCTCGCGAATCCGTCTTTTCTGCCGACGTTCCCGGGACAATTGCAGAACCACGGCCACAAACCCACAGCTTCCCACCGCCCCGAGCGGGGCTACGACGGGAAGAACGAGATCCCATCTCGCAAAGGCCAACCAAGAGATTACCAGATAGACCGGGACGAGCGCGACCGCCAAGAGCTTGCCTTTGCGCGACCAGCGATCCGACACCAAACTGAATGCCCCGGCCGCAAAACCCAAGCCGACGATCAGAAGCACATTCACCCAGACCGGCGGACGCTTGAGAAAGCGACCCGAGACCAGCATCTGGAGGAGGTTTCCATGGAGCGAAACACGGGGAACCGGAGCCGGACCGCTCAGCGGCAACACCGACACGTCTTTGAGTTGCGGATCGGTGGGCCCGATGAGCACCACGGCATCTCGAAACGGTTCAAAAAATGCCGCAGCTTCGGCCTTTTCGGCGTCTGTGCCGGTTTCGGCGTAGCGCCCGGCCACGAGGACTTGAACGATGCTGGCGGAGGGGTTTTGGTGCCAAGCCGTGAACCAGTTTGGCTCCACAAATTGCCCCAAAACCAACGGAACCTCGGCACGCGGTGTGCCATTCGGGTCGCGAACGATCAAGCGTGACCGCTCGATCGAAACGGCGCTTTCGTCGAGATCCCATCCGAGCAGGGCAAGTTCCAGCGACAACGGAAAATACGAGTGGCCCTTGGTTTGCGCGAAAAACGGCACGATCGCCGCACCATCGCCGAAGGTATTGATGAGTCCGATGTGACCCCAGGTCGGGCCGACCAGCGGAAAGACCGGCATTTCGGGCAGAGACAACCGGGCCGGATCCTGCTTCTCAAAAACATAGGGAAACCCACCCGATGTCTCATCAGCCGGCGCGAAGGCTGCCGCCAGAACGACATTTGTATGGCGCTTTATCGAACGCCCAAAAGCCGTATTTCCCTCCTCGGCCTTGGCGTGCCCTTCCTGCGGGATGCCGGCGGGAGAGAAGACGAAGTCGAGGCCGGCGGAATGGATTTTCCCGTGCTCAAAGAGCACATCCAGCGTGCGGGCAAAAACCTCGCGATTCCACGGGAAGTTCCCGATCTGCTCGATCGCCTCGAAGTCCACATTCACGTAGATCACCGGAACTGGAGTCGGCAGAGGGCCGCGCAGTGCGAAGCGGGCATCGAGGGTTTTCCGCTCGAGAAAATCCAGCGCCCCATCCGGCCCCAAGACGATGGATCCGTGACGGGTCGGAACAAGGGGGACCTGCGAGAGGAGAACCCAGATCACGCAGACGCCCAAGAGAAGACCAGCGGACCACCAGCGGAATGAGGCTGCCGGCTCGCGGCTCATAAACGAAACGGGGTGGAGATGACAATCCCCACCCCGTTCAAATCAGACGAGGATGTTCGGACGGAACGTTTCAGCGCCCGTAGGGTGGTGGGACCGGGGGGGTCCCTGGGGAAGGCGTCGGTGTCGGGGTGGCCGTGGAGATGCTGGGCGGATTTTGAGCGCCGCCACTGCCGCCACCGCCACCGCCACCACCACCTCCCCCGCCGCCCGGGAGTGTTCCAACATCAATGGCTCCTTGGCCAAAGCCGGATTCATCACCCAAGTCTCCGAGAGGAGGAGAAACAGATGTTGTCGAGACCCCACCGTCGACGAAAAAGTTTCTACCAAAAGCTTCCCGGAAGCGTTGGGCCACTGCCTCTTGCTCTTCCGGGGTCAAGTTCTGCGGATCTTGGAAATTGAAGGTCTGACCGAGATTCCCGGAAATGCTGATCTGCTCGGCGGCTGTGACCGACTTGGTGGTGCCGGTCGAATCAACAAAATCGACGCGCCCGGTTTCCACCGTGAGGGTCCCGACAAAGCTGCCGTTGGGTGCAACACTTACGGAGATTACAAATCTGGTGCCACGGATGCCTGCCGTTCCAAGCGGAGTGGTGATCTTCATGCTCGACCCGTCGTTCAGTTTACGAACATCGCCAAGAACAGAGCCTTTTTTAAGGGCAAGCTCTGTGACCGACCGTGTAGGTTCAGACTTTGCAGATGCGATATCGTAAGATGCCGGATCAAACGGGTCTTGTAGGAATTTTTTGATGGAGAAGACGCTGTTTTGCTCCACACTAATGGCCGTGCCGTTCGAGAAGAGGAGAACGACCCGGGAGTTCGGGCCAGTTTGGATTTCTTCGCCTTGATGGAGGATGTAGCCGACCTTCGCAGCCGTCTTTTGGCCTACAGCAACATCAGGAAGCTGGCGGCCGAGTTGCTCGTCGAGAGGATTCAGTTTTCCGACCGGAGCCGATTTCTGAGACACGAAGGCTTCGCCCTCGACCTTGCCTATGCGGATGTCACCAAACTCGGTGGGCTCGGCGGATTGCAGGGACGGTGTCGAGGCGGAGAGAAAAACGACCAACGCCACCAAAGAGGACCAAAAGAAGGTTTTCATAATCGTTTCCGTAGGCTCCTACACCTTCTTCCCACAGTTGGCAAGCGTTAAGTCACCGGGCAAGGGTCTGAAGCCCGGATAAGCGGAGGGCAGCGAGTCGATTGATACTCCCGATCCAGCCCTGACCAACCGCCACACACTTTATCCAAAATAGCTGCCCCACTTTTCGAGATCTCCAGCGTTCATCTGGTTTGGCCGGATCGAGATCATCCCGAGGGAAGCTGGCTGCCCCGCATGGACTCGAACCATGAATAACGGCTCCAAAGGCCGCTGTGTTACCATTACACCACAGGGCAGTTAAACTGCATTGACCCCTTGGCTTGGCGACCATTTTCCCGGTGGGAGCTTGGTCCGTCGGCTTGGGATTGAGGGATGACGATAACCGGATCCGCCACACTTGCCAGTGCAAATTTGCCAGCCCGCGAATCGCTGAGGAAAACCATTCGACAGGATCATTTCACGTAGGACCTCATCCAACCCACCTCCGGAGAATACGGACGCATCCCGCGGCAAATCCGGCACCGCGGGCCGGAAGAATGCGGGAAATGGAACGATGCCCGAGCCATGCGAAAAAATCAGCGCGGGGGCGCTTGGGATCGCCAAAAACTCCAAGAACTCGACTTCACAGCAAGAGACAACCTTTTGATCGCCTGCACTCCGACAGGGGGTTTCTTGAGGGAAAGAAACTGCTTTGAAGAAAGGCGTTGCTCAGGAGCTGCTCATCGACCGCGCCTCAGAGTTGAACCGGTTCGTCGCTTGCCGCATTGAGAAGGGAGCGGAAGGCGGCTTCGTCGAGAATTTTTGTGCCAAGGGCGCGGGCTTTCTCGAGTTTGCTTCCGGCGTCGGTGCCGGCGAGGAGGTGGGTGGTTTTTTTGCTGACGCTCCCGACGACTTTTCCTCCGGCTTGGCGGATCATTTCGGCGGCTTCGTCGCGGGGGAGGGAGAGCGTGCCGGTGAGGACCCAGGTGGTGCCGGTGAGTTTGCCTCCGGCGGGGGTGGCGGGTTCGTCGCGTTCGCCGAAATTCAATCCAGCCTCGCGAAGCGCAGCGAGGAGTTCCTGCACGGCGGGATTGCGGAACCAGGTGAGAATCGCCCGGGCCATTATTTCGCCGACTTCATCTACGGAGAGGAGGGTGGCGAGGTCGGCGTCGCGGAGTCGGTCCAGCGTGTGGAAGCGGGCAGCAAGGTCGCGGGCAGAAGTGACTCCAATGTGGGGAATGCCAAGTCCGTGGAGCAACCGCCAGAGCGGGCGTGTTTTGCTGGTCTCAATGCCATCGAGGAGGTTCGCGACGCTCTTCTCTCCCATTCGCTCGAGGGCGAGAAGGTCGCCGGCCTTCAAATGATAGAGGTCGTTGAGACTTCGGACGAGGTCGGCGGCGACCAACTGGCCGACCATGGCTTCGCCGAGGCCCTCGATATCCATGGCTCCGCGCGAGGCGAAATGCTCGATACGGCGGCGGAGTTGGGCTTCGCACGACGGGCTTTCGCAGCGCCAGGCCACGCCGTCGCGCACGACCGGTCCGCCGCAGGCGGGGCAGACCTGTGGCATCTCAAAGATGCGCTCGCTCCCGTCACGGCGCTCGTTGAGCACGCGGACGATCGCGGGGATGACCTCGCCCGCTTTTTCGACCTCAACCCAATCGCCGATGCGGATGTCTTTGCGGGCGATTTCCTCGGCGTTGTGCAATGTGGCGCGGGCCACGGTGCTCCCGGCGACGAACACTGGCTCGAGCTCCGCGACCGGGGTGAGCACTCCCGTGCGACCAACTTGGACCGTGATCTCCCGCAACCGGGTCACGGCGCGCTCGGATTTGTATTTGTAGGCGATGGCCCATCGGGGAGCTTTGGTTGTCGAACCGAGGTCTTTGCGGAGGGCGAAGTCGTCAAGTTTGATCACGGCACCGTCGGTCTCGTAGGCAAAGTCGTGCCGCAAGATGCCGATCGCCGCAACGGCCGCGACGACTTCCTCATCGCTGGCGGCGGTGAAAAGTTTTTCCGAGACGGGCATTCCCCAAGCGGAGAGCCGTACGAAGAATTCCGAGCCCGAGCGTGGCAGCATGCCCTGCCATTCGCCGAATCCGTAAAAGATTCCGGCGAGGCCGCGGGCGGCGACGAGGTTGGGGTCGAGCTGCTTGAGCGATCCGGCAGCGGCATTGCGCGGGTTGGCAAAGGCCGGAAGTCCTTCTTCGTCACGGGTGGCGTTTAACCGGGCAAAGGCGGCTTTCGGCAAATAAATCTCCCCGCGAATCTCAACCACGTCCGGCGCATCGCCTTCCAAGCGCTCCGGGATGTTGCGAATGGTCTGAATATTTTGCGTCACATCATCCCCCATGACGCCATCGCCGCGGGTCGCCGCGCGCACCAACCGGCCGGCCTCATACGTCAGAGAAATCGCAACGCCATCCACCTTTGGCTCGACCGTGAACCTTACCTCCCGCCCGCCGGCCAGCTTTCGCACGCGGCCCAGGAATTCCCGGAGGTCGGTCTCTGAATACGTATTGTCCAAGCTCTGCATGGGCACGCGATGGGTGACCGATTGAAACGCTGCGAGCGGTCGGCCGCCCACGCGGGCGGTGGGAGACGCATCGGATTTCCATTGGGGAGCCGCCGCTTCGAGATCGGCCAGTTCCCGCAAAAGAGCATCAAACTCCCGATCCGAAAGCTCCGGTGCCGCTTCTTCGTAATAAAGCCGGTTGTGCCGTTCGACCTCGGACCGGAGAGTCTCAATCCGTGTCGCGATTTCCAAATCGTCCATAAATGCTCCTCAACACCAGCAGTCCGCACGCCGCCCCGGAGAGATCGGCGAGCCAGTCAAAAAAGTCGCCGCCACTCCGACCGGGCACATGAAGTTGCCGCCACTCGTCCAACAAGCCGAAACCCGCCATCACCCCCAGCGCAATCCAGAAAACTACCCCCGACCACCGGCCGAAACTCTCCCGCAACGCCGCGCCAAGCAACCCCGCACCGACGAAGAAAAAAGAAAAATGCATCACCTTGTCGAAATGCGGCAACTCGATCCCCGGCGCGTTGTTCGCCGGCAGCGCTGAAACGAGCGACAACGCCACCACCCACAGACCGAACGACGTCCAGAGAGCCCCCAAGATCAGGGGCGAACGCGGCCGGCTTCGGGATTCGGGTCTCATCGAGTCACCACTCATGAATCAATTCTCCGGCCAAATCGAGGAAATGTTCCCGGGCGTTCGATGACCTCGCTTTCTACCCCTTTCGATCGCAACGGGCATGTCTTGAAGCCTTGGTCGCGTCGCTTCCTTGTCTGAGGTTTCAGTCGTCGAGGCCGCGGGCGGGCAGGCTCAGCCCCAAACATAAAATCGGCCCGGACAAAAAAACTGCCCTCCCGTCAGCGGCTGACCCGGTCTCATTTCTTTGCTTTCGATCTGTTCACAGAACGGGTAGAGACCATGACCATGCTTCGTTCTCTGGCGGCGATTTTTTGTGTGGGGTTGCTCTGCTCCTGCAGTTCGGCGGGAATTCATTCGGTCCGCAATCATTCCGGGCCGGTACGTCAGGCTCCCAGCATGATCTTGGTCGAGCCCTTCAGCGGGCCGTTGTCGGTTTTTCAACTTGGGGACCGGCCACTGCGCGAGCGGGAGGAATTGCGCCGCCAGATCATCCGCGACCTCGCCCGCAGCACGTCGACACAGTTGCGCCGTCACGCGGCGGCCTCGGCCGTGGTCAGTGCGAATGAGCCGCTCCGGCCGGGAACGTGGCTCGTGCGCGGCGAGATTCTGCGGGTCGACCAAGGAAGCCGTGCGCTGCGGGCGACGGTTGGATTCGGAAGCGGGCGGACTGAAATGCGCACGCGGGTCCGCGTCTTCGAAGTCACACCGGTCGGCGTCGTTCCACTTCTGAGCTTCCAGACGAAAGGCACGTCGGGCCTGGAGCCGGGGGCCGCGCTCGGCGTGGCGACGGGTGGCGTTGGGACCGTGGCCTCGGCAGGAAGCGCCGCGTTCTCGCTTGCAGTCAGCAGCCTGCCGGGGGTGAGTTCAGATATCGATCGCACGTCGTACGAGATCGCCGCAGTACTCTCCTTGCATCTCCAGAAGCACGGTCTCTTGGATCGCTCGCGCGAGCCGATCGAGCCGCGGATGAAGGGCCAACTGCCGACCACCATCAATTTCCAGCGCATGATTCCCGCGCCGCTGCGGGGGCAGGATTAGCGCGGCGGCTTGTGGGTGCTTTTTGGTCAGCTTTTTTTCGGACGCTATTCTCCGCCCTGAGGTCGTCCGCAAGGAGTTTGGCGTCGGCGGGCGAAGGTTTTTCCCTCCGGGCGCTCTGCGGAGATTGATCGCGCGTCTGCGACGGAGAAAATTCTTACTCGCATCCCGATCCGTTTTTCTTCCGGGAGGCGGGATGGGTGACTTTCCACCAAGAGGAAATCGTCGTGGAGGGCTATCGTTGGCTTCTGCTGGTCGCGCGGACGCGAAGTGGTCAATAGCGTTTGTCGCGAGTGATCAGCGGAAAGTCGTCCGTGCGAAATGGCGGGGCGGGCAGGCCGGAGCCATTCGAGAGATTGCCTGTCGGATTGTCGGCCCACGCGTAGCGGACGGCTACCGGCTCGGCGACGGCGGGTGACGACACAATGACCGTATCGCGGTCGATCCGCGCATCCGCCCAATGCCAGACTTTGTCGGCTCCACAAATGGAAAATCCTTCGAGGGGACTGGCCGGGCTGTTGCGAACGAGGGGAGCGGTCTCGTTGGAAGCCGTCTGGACATCATAAGTTTCGGGCAGGTGTTCGGCGACGAGACCGCCCTCGATATTTCGAAAACGGACAACGGCCTTTCCTGCTTCGAACCGCACCGAATCAAACACCGGGCCGGAAGTCGGCACATCTTTCTTGTAGTCGTTGGCAAGCGCGAGAAGCGCCAAGCGATTACCGACGTCTTTTTTGTTCTGCGGGTGGATGTCTTTCGCTTCGCCGATGTCCAGTAGGACCGCCTGCCCGGTCGCCCGAAACGCGAGGCCCAGGGATTGGGCTTCGCGAAGTTCCGCCCAGGCACTGTCCCCGGGTTGGGCCGCCTTCGCCATGAAGTTGGCCAATTGACAAAAATAGAAGGGGAAATCTCCGCGTCCCCACTGTTTCCGCCAGTCCTGAATGAGGAGGGGGAACGCCGTCCGGTACTGAAAAGCGCGCCCGGCGTTGCTTTCGCCCTGATACCAGATCACCCCGCGAATCGCGACCGGGATGAGAGGGCGGATCATGCCATCGAACAAAAACGACGCCACGTTCTGAGGACCGCTGAAGTTTCTCGGTGGCACGGGCGCGGGCCGATCTTCAGCCAGCGGAGGAAACTCGAATTCGGCCTTTGCCAGCCATTCCCCGGCGAGGGAATCCATGCCAGCCTTTGGCTCGCCCGAGAACTTTGCGGGACCGGCCGGTTGGAAGAGGCGGATCGCGAGGACGTTTTTGCCGGCGTTCACGTCGGAAGCAGGAACCTCAAACGGTCCGTATCGCCGCACCGAGCCCAGTCCGTCGAAGGTCTCATAGGTTGTGGTTTTCAACAGGCGGCCGTTCCAGTAGACGCTGTCAAATCCGTCGATTGGAAGGGAGAGGGCGAGTTTTGCTCCGGGGGCAATTGGCCCCTCAATGTCACGCCGCACCCAGACGGCACCGGCCTCGGGCAGGCCTTTGGCACGAATCTCGCCGGGAATTTTCACCGCAACCCAATCTTCCGCCGAAATGTCCGGGCCGGTAAACGCGGCGACATCCGTCGGCGGCCGATCGGCCCGTCCGGTGTTTTCCAACCACGAGCGCATGCTATCCACGAACGCCTGCCGCTGAATCGGGTAATCGGTGAAAACCTTGCGGAGGCGTTCCGACGAGGCGGCGAGGTCGGGATCCGAAGTGATGGCGGCCTGGCTGGTCCACGCTTCGGAAGGCGTTCCTCCCCACACAGAAACGATCAACCCCACGGGAACCTGCAAATCTTTTTGGAGACGTTTCCCAAAATAATACCCGACCGCCGAAAATGATCCGGAGGTCTCGGGCGACGCAACAATCCACCGGCCGTCCACATCGTCCGCGGGTTGGGGACTGGCATTCTTTTTCACCAAAAACTGACGGAGAAGCGGATTCGCTGAGCGGGCGATTTCTTCCGTGGCTCCCGACGTTTTTGCGAGCGGCCACTCCATATTGGACTGGCCGGAAGCCAGCCAGACCTCGCCGACCAAGACATCTTTGACCACCGTTTTCTCTTTGCCTCCGACCGTCATTTCAAACGGCCCGGCTCCCACCCCGGTCAGATCGAGGGTGGCCGTCCACCGACCGTCCTTGTCTGCGATGCCGCGGGCCGTTCTTCCTGCGATGGATACTTCGATTTCCTCGCTTGGATCGGCCTTTCCCCAAACCGGAACTTTATCCGAGCGAAGGAGGATCATGTGATCCGAAAAGATCGTCGGCAGGGTGACGCCGGCGAAGGCGCGGGCGGCCGCGAGAAAAATCAGCCCAAGACAAACAAGCCGCAGAAGGGGGAGGCACATAACGACATCGTCGCGGGTCCCGGCGGGCAGCGCAAACGCGAACTGCGCGGGGACGCCTGCCTCACCGCAGCGCAGCGCGGAGAATTTCGACCGGGTGGAGGGCTGTGCGGCCTGTGCCGTCGTGAATCTGGTGGCGACAGCTCGTGCCCGGGGCAGCGACGAGCACGTCGGCAGATTGTTTGCGGACGACCGGGAAGAGGACGAGTTCGCCGACTTTCATCGAGACGTCGTAATGTTCGTGGTCGTAGCCAAACGATCCCGCCATCCCACAACAACCCGAAGGGATGATGTGGACGGTGTAGTTTTTCGGAAGCGAAAGAATGCGGACGGTGGGATCCACTGATGCAACGGCCTTTTGATGGCAATGCCCGTGGAGTTGGATCGTGCGGACCTCGTCGGTGAATTGCTCCGGCGTGATGCGTCCGGTGGCGACTTCGCGGTCGAGAAATTCGTCAATCAGGAGACAGTGGGGCGCGAGCGCCCGGGCGTCGGCTCGAAACTCGGGCGGGACGAGGGCGGGATATTCGTCGCGGAAGCCCAGGATGGCGGAGGGCTCAATCCCGACCAGTGGCTCGGCTTCGGAAATGCGACCGGCGAGACGGCGGACATTCTCCGAGGCAAACCCACGTGCCCGGCGGAGGAGACCTTTCGAAAGCGAGGCCCGTCCGCTTTCCACATGGTCCGGGAGGACAACGTCGTAGCCGAGACCCTCCAAAAGCTCGACGGCCGCGATACCGGCCGAAAGGTCGTTGTAGTTCGTAAACTCGTCGCAGAACAGGTGGACACGCCGGGCACCCGGTGCCACAGTTCGCCGGCGCCCCGCAAACCATCGCTTGAGGGTGATGGGATTGAGCTTGGGCATGGTCCGCTCGGGATGAAATCCGAAGACGCGATTGAGCACGCGGCGGAAGGCGGGTGTCTGAAAAACTGCGTTGTATCCGGGCGGAAAAAGAGAGGCCAACCGCGCACTGTCGGCAAAGTGGGCAATCATCCACGAGCGCCAGGGAACGCCGTGGGAATCGTAATAATGCTGAAGAAATTCCGCCTTCAGCTTCGCGATATCGACACTGGACGGACACTCACTTTTGCACGCCTTGCAGGAGAGGCAAAGGTCCATGACCTCCTTGATTTCCTCGCTGTCGAAGGGCTTTGTGGCATCGGCCGGGTCGTTCAAGATATGGCGGAGAATATTAGCCCGGGCGCGGGTGGTGTGTTTTTCCTCCCGTGTTGCCATGTAACTCGGGCACATCGTCCCTCCGGCAAGATACGACTTCCGGCAATCGCCCGATCCATTGCATTTCTCCGCTGCGCGAACCACCCCGGCGACATCGCTGAAATCAAAGACCGTGGCGTAGTCCGGCGTGTCGTGGCCGGGCGTGTGCCGCAGGAATGTATCCATCGGCGGCGTGTCGATGATTTTCCCGGGATTGAAGACGTTCTGCGGATCAAAGAGCGTCTTCACACGACGCATGAGTTCATAACAATGCGGTCCGACCATGAGCGGGATAAACTCGCCCCGGAGGCGGCCGTCGCCGTGCTCGCCACTGAGTGATCCACGATATTTTTTGACGAGGTGCGCAATATCGGTCGCGACGTCGCGGAACATCCGAAGTCCTTCCGGTGTCTTGAGATTGAAGAGCGGGCGGGTATGCAGCTCTCCCGACCCGGCATGGGCATAATAGACACAGTCGATGCCGTATTTTTTCTGCATGAGGCTGTTGAACTCCGAGATGTAGGCGGGGAGGTCGCGAACGTCGACGGCGGTATCCTCGACGACTTCGCGCGGCTTGGCATCGCCGACAACGTTGCTCATGAGGCCCTGACCGGCACGGCGGAGTTCCCAGACTTTCTGGCTCTCGGCCCCGCGCAGCACCGGTGCGGCATAACCGAGTCCGGCGGTCTTCCAATCCCGCTGCACGGCGGCGACAGCCTCTTCGACTTCGGCCTCCGTCTCGCGCCGGATCTCCACCACAAGAACGGCCCCGGGGTCGCCCACCACAAACGACCGATTCCGCTGCTGCGAAAGGTTGGCCTTGGTACACTCGAGAATGTGGTGGTCGATCAGTTCACACGCCGAAGGGCGGTGGGCGAGGGCCGGAAGATTGGCGTGAAGGGCTTCATCCACGGACGAAAAGTGCCCGCAGACAAGGGCTGCGGCGGGCGGCGGGAGCGGATCGCACGCGATCTCAAATTCCACTCCAAAAAACAGCGTCCCCTCCGAACCGGCGATGAGTTTGCAAAAATTGAACGCCTGCGACGAACCGTCATCGAAGACCGCGGCATCCATGAGCAGGTCGAGCGCATAGCCCGTGTTCCGGCGGAGAATCGAGGCGAGGGGAAAATTCTCACGGATGGTCTCGCGGTTCTCCCGTTGCGAGAGAAGGTC
This sequence comes from uncultured Chthoniobacterales bacterium, assembly GCA_964516295.1. Lineage (GTDB taxonomy): Bacteria > Verrucomicrobiota > Verrucomicrobiia > Chthoniobacterales > Terrimicrobiaceae > CAZEYT01. The sequence continues at coordinate 17,195 of CAZEYT010000026.1, forward strand.
GCGGATGCCCCGATAAACCCGGGTCTCCATGGAATCCGGTGCCTCGCATTTTTGTCGAAACCCTGCCGCGTCGAGCGCACCAAAAGTGGCCTCACTGCCGTCGCTGAAAAAGCCCCGCACGGATACGAGATGTTCCCGCGTGCTGCCGTAAACGATGGAATTCGAGCCGCACGAGTTGTTGCCGACCATGCCGCCGATCATTGCGCGGTTGGCCGTCGACGTTTCCGGTCCGAAATAAAGTCCGTGCGGTGCGAGGAAGTGGTTCAGCTCATTTCGCACCACACCGGGCTGCACGCGCACGCGGCCGGTCGTTTCCTCGACGGAAAGAATCCGGTGAAAGTGACGCGAGCAGTCCACGACCAACCCTGCTCCCACCACCTGCCCGGCGAGCGAGGTGCCGGCCGTGCGGGGAATGAGGCTGATGTTGTTCTTCCGACAAAAGAGAATCGTTCGCCGGACATCTTCATCGCTTATCGGGAAAACCACGCCGAGCGGCATTTCCTGATATTCGGAAGCATCGGTCGCGTAGAGTTTTCGAAGCGTCGGGCCGAACTCCGCCTCGCCCTCCAGGGAATCTGTCAGTTCCGAAAAGTCCAGGCTACCGGCGATATCTCTCACGACTCCGGAGTTTAGCCCCCTGCGTGTCGCAGGAAAGCACGAATCAAGTGGTTGTCGCGTCAGGCCGCCGACGGACCGGTCAGCAGAGTGTTTTCCGTGGTCAGTGGCTCGCGCTGGTCGGGTTTGATCTCATTCGGCGCGATCAGCATGTAAATCGACGGAAGGATGAAGAGGGTGAAGACCGTGCCAATGGTCATGCCGAGCACCAGCACGAGGCCGATGGAATTGCGCGCCTCGGCCCCGGGCCCGGTGACAAAGATCAGCATGATGTGCCCGAAGACCGTGGCCGCCGTCGTCATCAAAATCGGCCGCAAACGCAGGCGGGACGCTTCTCGCACCGCATCGAGTTTGGATTTCCCTTCACGCCGCAGGACATTCGCAAATTCGACGATGAGGATGCCGTGCTTGGCGATGAGACCGACCAGCGTGACCAGACCGACCTGCGAATAAATGTTCAACGTGGTCGTCCAGCCGCTTGTCAGCGGGAAGCTCCATCCGGGTGGGCCGGCATCCTTGAGGAACGTAAAAATGAGCGCGCCAAACATCGCGAGTGGAACTGACCCGAGAAGGATGATGAACGGGTCGCGGAACGAGTTGAACTGAGCGGCCAGCACGAGATAAATCAGCAGGACGGCGAGAAGGAAGGCCGGCAAAAATTTTCCTGCCTCGTCCTTGAGCTGTCGGGATTGTCCGGCGAACGCGATATTCACACCTTTCGGCAAAACCTCGCTCGCAGCTTTTTCGAGCGCCTCCAACCCGGCGGCGAGGGACTGCGGGGCAACGCCTTGGATTTTCACGGCGTTGAGTTGATTGAACCGATTGAGGCTGCGGGGTTCGACGCCTTGCTCGATTGTGGCCACGGAGCTGAGCGGGAGAAGCGTCTCATCCCGTCCGCGGATCTGAATGAGTTCCAGCTGCTCCGGCGTGAGGCGTTGTGCGCGCTCGATCTGCGGGATGACTTTGTAGCTGCGGCCGTCGAAGTTGAAGCGGTTCACGTAACCGCCGCCGAGCAGGCTTCCGAGGTCTTCGCCAACACTGCGCATGTCGAGTCCGAGTGCGGCGACTTTGTCACGGTTGATCACGATTTCCTCGCGAACCTGGTCGATTTTCACGTCCGTCTCGAGAAAGGCGAATTGCCCGGATTGCATGGCTTTTCCGACGACCGTTTTGGCGAGGTCGAGGAGTTTGTCCGGTTCCAACGTGCCAAGAATGACAAACTCGACCGGGAACGTCCCCGCGGCTGGCAGCGGATCGGGGAGAAAGGCCGGGTGCTGGATGCCCGTGATCTTTGACAGAGCCATTGTGACTTCCGGCTCGATCTCGAAGACGGATCGTTTGCGCTCCGACCATGGCTTGACCAGCATGCCGCCAAATCCAAAATTCGGCTGCGTGATTTGGAACGTCTGGTCCATTTCCGGGACTTTGGAAAAGACGTCGAACGCCCGATCTGTGAAATACGTGACCTGCTCGAGGCTGGCGTTGGCCTGCGGGGAAATCGCGCCGAAGATGATGCCTTGGTCTTCTTTGGGGGCGAGTTCCGTCGGTGACATGACATAAAGGCCGGCGGCCGCGAGGGACAGGACGACCCACACGAGATAGACCGCCGGGCGGTTGGCCAGCGTGCGGTCGAGCAATCCTCCATAGGACTGCTTGAGTCGCTCAAAATAGATCGAGATGCGCTTGGCGAAGCCCATGTGCGAGGTATCTGGCCGGATGAGCTTCGAGCACATCATCGGCGACAGCGTGAGCGCGACAATGCCCGAAATGAAAACCGCGCCGGCGAGAGTAAAGGCGAACTCCCGGAAAAGCGCACCCGTGAGGCCGCCTTGGAAGCCAATCGGCACATAAACAGCCGCGAGTGTGATGGTCATCGAGATGACCGGCCCGATGAGTTCGCGCGCCCCACGGAGGGCCGCTGCAAAAGGAGAGAGGCCCTCGGAGATGTGCCGCTCGATGTTTTCCAGCACGACAATGGCGTCGTCCACGACCAACCCGACGGAAAGCACGATCGCCAGCAGTGTGAGGAGGTTGATCGTGAACCCGAAGATCTGCATGAGGAAAACGGCCCCGATCAGCGAGACCGGGATCGTGACCATCGGCACCAGCGCGGCGCGGAACGAGCCGATAAAAAGATAGATCACGACCAGAACAACCAGAACAGTCTCGAGGAGGGTTTTCTGCACCTCATGGATCGCCTCTTCAATGTAAGTCGTGCTGTCATAGGCCACCGCCGCTTCGAGGCCGGAGGGCAGACTGGCGCGGATGGCGTCGAGCTCCACGCGGACGGCTTGGATGACTTCCAAGGTATTGGCTGTGGGCATCACCCAGATGCCCATGAAGATGGCGTCCTGTCCGGAAAAGCGCACCGTGGCGTCGTAGGTTTCGGCACCGAGCTCGACATCGGCGACATCCTCGAGACGGACCACAGCGCCATTGCGCTCCGCAAGCACAAGCTTACGAAATTCCTCCACGTTCCGAAGATCCGTGTTCGCGGTGAGGTTGAACTGGAGGAGTTGCCCCTTGGTTTGCCCGATGGCCGACAGGTAATTGTTGGCTTCCAGCGCGCGTCGGATATCGGACGGTGCCAGACCCAAAGCTGCCAAGCGCTCGGCCTTCAGCCAGATGCGGAGCGCGTAGGTCTGCCCGCCGAGAATATCCGCCTTTTGAACACCCGGCACCGCGGACAAGCGGGGTTGGACCACACGGATGAGGTAGTCATTGACCTGATTCGGCTGGAGAATTTCCGAGCTGAAACTGAGATACATCGCCGCCACCTGCGCATCGGCCGGCTCAATCGTGAGGATCGGCACCTCCGACCCCGGCGGAAGATCACCGCGAACCTGATCGACCTTCGAGCCGACATCGGCGAGTGCTTTGACCGGATCGTGGTTGAGGCGGAGGATCACGCGAATCTCCGACATGCCCATCGAGCTGGTGGATTCGATGTAATCAATGCCATCCGCCGCAGCGATGGCGCGCTCGAGGGGCGTCGTGATGAATCCGCGCACGAGATTCGCATCGGCTCCGACGTAGATCGTGCGGACCAAAATCGTCGCACGCTCGAGCTTCGGATACTGGCGCACGCTCAGCGTGCCAATCGCCTGCAAGCCCGCGACAATGATGACGACACTGACCACAACGGCCAGCACCGGCCGCTTCACGAAGATGTCAGTGAAACTCATGATCGGGTCCGTTTCAGGAATTGACAGGATCCGGCGTCGTCGAGGCCTCGGGCTGCATGCTGTCGTCGATTTCGACGCGGGCTCCATTGGTCAACTTGAACGCCCCCGCACTCACCACGCGATCTCCCGGATTCAATCCCTTATCCACCGCCACAAAATCTCCCTTGCGTTGCCCGAGTTGCACGAACTGCTGGCGGGCGAACGGCTCCCCTTTGTCGTTGGGCTCGACAACGAAAACCGAATCGCCATAGGCCTCGGAAATCACGGATGACGCAGGAATCGCAAGGACCGGACGATCGGAAGGCAGAATCACATCGACCAAACCGAACTGCCCCGCCCGGAGACGGTCGCCTGGGTTTTGGAGAAGACCCTGGACGAGCGCTGTGCGAGTGACTTCGTCGATGACGGGGTTGATGGCTTGGATTTTTCCTTCGACGGGGAACTCCAATCCATCCGAGGTCACCCGAAGCGTTTGGCCGATTTTCAAAAGCGGGAGACGGGTTTGCGGAACGGCGAATTCCACGAAAATGGGATCGCTCTGGTGAAGCGGGATCAGTTCCTCGCCCACACGAACAGTTTGTCCCAGGTTCACGCGGCGGATGCCGACCTGTCCGGCGAACGGAGCGCGGATGATTTTTTTTGCGATGATGGCCTGAAGGTTGGCGACGACGGCGCGAACTTCGTCGAACGCGGCGGTCGTCGAGTCAAATTCCGACTGCGGGACGATGCGTTTCGCCATAAGTTCTTTGGAGCGCTCGAGATTCAACTGGGCCAACCGGAGCCGGGCTTGGGCCGAGGCAAGATCCGCCGCCTCCTGCGTGGTGTCGAGCTGCAGGAGAATCTGGTCTTTTTCGACGTGGGCTCCGTTTTCGACGTCAATGCTGCGCACGACGCCGCCCAGCTCCGCGGTCAACATCACGCCCTGAACCGCACGGAGACTGCCGACAAACTGCAGGCTTTGCTCCCATTTCTCCTCAGTGGCCACCGCGGTCGCGACACTGGCGGGCGGCATTCCGGCGGCCTCCATTTGTTTCGCAAAGCCGATGAGATCGACAATTTGGAAGGCTTTCAGGCCAATGATGACGCCAAGCAACACTACAAGAATGCCCGCCGCTATGAGAAACTTTTTCATCTTGATAGACGTAAGCCACCCTCGTCAGCCGATCCTTTCCTGCACAGATCACCAAATAGTTAATGGCTTTGATTTTTAATGGGGTTAACTAAAAGGGCGGGGATTGTCAAGCGGTGGCAGGCGGATTCCTTAAAATCGCTTCAAGCGGAGGGCATTGGCGATGACCGTCACCGAGCTCAGGCTCATGGCGGCACCGGCAATGACGGGGCTCAACAACCATCCGGTGAGCGGAAACAAGATCCCGGCGGCAATTGGAATGCCCAGGACGTTGTAAACAAAGGCGAAGAAAAGATTCTGCCGGATGTTTGCGACGGTTGCACGTCCGAGGCGGATGGCGGGGACGAGGAGTTCGATGCGGTTTTTGAGGAGGATGAGTCCGGCGGTTTCCTTGGCGACATCGGCTCCGACGCCCATGGCCACCGCGCAATCGGCGACAGCGAGGGCCGGGGCATCATTCACGCCATCGCCGGCCATGAGCACCCGCCGCCCGGCTTTTTGGAGTGTCCGGATCGCCTCGGCTTTGTCCGTGGGGCGGAGCGACGCGTGCCACCGGGCCAGACCGAGGGCTTCCGCCACGCGGCGGGCCGGAACTTCGGAGTCGCCGGTAAGCATGACCGGCTGGACGCCCAGCGCCTCGAGCTCGCGGAGGGTTGTGCGGGCATTCTTGCGGACGGGATCTGAAAATGTAACGGTCGCGGCGCAAGAACCATCCACACCGACCGAGACCCCCTCCTCCGCTGCATCCATCCCGAACGATCTGAGAAAAGGTGCAGACCCGACCACGACGGCCCGACCTTCCACTGTGCCGCGCACCCCGCCACCGGGTTCATAAGAAAAATCCGTTACGTCCGGGAGCGCCCGCTCGCCTGCCGCCCGAAGAAAAGCCCCGGCGAGCGGATGTTCGCTTGCCCGCTCCACCGCCGCGGCCAGACGAAGCACCTCGCCAGCCTCGAAGGAACCCGCCGCTTGGACGTCCGCGACCTCGGGACGGCCTTCTGTGAGCGTTCCGGTTTTGTCGAGTGCGACCACATCAATTCGCGAGATCGCTTGGAGGGCGGCGGCATCTCGCACGAGAACTCCAAGTTGAGCCGCCCGGCCCACGGCAACGGTCACGGACATCGGCGTCGCCAGTCCGATGGCGCACGGACAGGCAATGATGAGCACCGCCACGGCATTCGGCAACGCCAGGGCCGGATTGGCGAAGGCCCAGATCACAGCCGTCAGGACCGCGATGATCAAAACCGCCGGCACAAACCACTCGGCGATGTCATCGGCGAGATTTTGCACCGGCATGCGGCTACGCTGCGCGGCGGAAACGAGATGGATGATCTGACCAAGCAAGGTCTCGCGCCCGGTGCGCGACGTTTTGACCAGAAGCGTTCCACGGCCGTTGATGGTTCCCGCCAGAACCGCAGAGCCCGGCTCCTTCAACACCGCCGCTTCCTCGCCGGTCATGGTGGCCTCATCAACGTCGCTCCGTCCGCCAGTGACCTCGCCATCGACCGGGAATCGCTCGCCCGGACGGATGCGAACCACGTCGCCCGGCAGCAGTTCCGCCACGGAAATCTCCTCGTCCCGATCGCCAAGGACGCGACGGGCCGTCGCCGGCGTCAGGTCGAGAAGCCCGCGCACCGCTTCACCGGCGCGGCGGCGGCCCCGGGCTTCCAGAACCTGCCCGATCAGCGCGAGGACGATGATCATGGCGGCGGCTTCAAAATACAGCGCGGGATGGTGCGCCACCGAAAGAAGCTGCCACGCGCTGAAAAACCAAGCGGCCCCCGTGCCGAGCGAGATCAGCGTGAACATGTTCGCGCGACGGGCGAGAACCGATTGCCAGGCCCGGCGGTGAAAGGGCAATCCCGCCCAAAAAAACACCGGCGTCGTCAGGAGAGCCTGCGCCCAAAGAGCGGACGGCGTCATTGAAAATCGAGCCAGCGCGGACTGGGGCCAAAAATGGGCCATCGCCAGAACGAACACCGGAACGGTCAGCAGAAAACCCACCATAAGACGCTGTTTCAAGTCCTGCTCTTCCCGACGATCTTCGGGGGCCGGACCGACCCCTTCGAGGGGCATGCCACAAATCGGACAATCTCCCGGCCCGTCCCGGATCACCTCCGGATGCATCGGGCACGTGTATTTTCCCCAGGCCTCCGCCGGTGGTGGCGCAGTCTCGGCGTGAGAATGGCAGCAGTCGGACATGTTCGTGGACCTCAGCCGTGGGGATCGGCCGCAGGCACCGCGCCGGACGTCAATGGCAGCCGCAGCCGCCGGCGTGACAGCACGAAGAGGCGGACTGTGGTACCGAGGCCGGGCTTCCGGTTTTCACGAATCCATAGCCCCCGCTGACGATGCGGCGGATGGGCTCTCCGGTTTCCGGATGAGTTGTGAGAGCCGCGTCCTTCATGCTCTGGCGGATCTCGTAGCGTTTGGTTTTTCCACCCGGCTTGGCGGGAACGGTTTCGTAAACGTAGGTGGTCATAACTTATTGGGGCGGCATCAGGATCCGGACGGCCGGATCTTCCTGGCGCTTGGTCGCGTAGATGCGCGGCGGAGCGGTCGAGAGGAGTTCGTAGCCGGTGAGCACAAACTCTGGATAAAATGTGTCGCTGGCCGGTTCATAAACCATTTCACCGCTGAAGCCACCGGTGAGCCGGTATTCGAAATTGTTGTCCGATCCGATTTTTCCCGCTTCGCGATCCGGCGCGAGTTTCTGCTGCTCATTGAGCATGACGTGCTTCGCCGTCGCCCACGGCTGTCCCGGCTGGCGGACCCAACCCCACATTTTGTAGTCCTTCTTATACATCCGACGGCCGATGAAGTAGTTGCCCGGCGCCTCGGCCCGAATGGCTTCGTTCATCGCCGCCCGTGCAGGCGCGTCACTATCGACCGTTTGGCATCCGACCAGAACAGACAGCACCAAGAAGGCTGAGGAAATGCGGAAAATCTTCGATATCATACGCCAGCTTTTTTCAAAAAGGGTCGAAGCCAGTTGGCAAGCGCATTTTCGCTCTCGATCTGGGCCTCGGAAGTGATCGGGAAAAGATACCAGTTTTCTGTGTGGGACACGGACTCGCCGGGCTCCAAGAACGCCAGCGGGCTCAGGGACTCGATCTCGAGCATCTCATCGTTCGTAAACGTCTCGAAATTGCATCCGCCATCCGGATAGGCCACCCCCGGCAGGAGGTCGAACGTCTTCACGAAGACCAAATCGTTCACAACATAGGCGACCCATTTTTCTGCATGAGACAGTCCGAATTTCGTCGGCTGAAAACCCTCGCTCTGACGAAGGGTGAAAAACCGCTGCCCGAGGTGGATCCGCGGGTCGCTCAGGTCGGTGTAGGGCCAAAGGACCAACCCGCGATTCGGCAGAAGGTCGCGCGGGAACTCGCCCAATGGAGGCTGCGGGATGATCTCGATGCCGCCGGGAGCCATCACCGTCAGCGCCCAACTGGCGATCTGAATCGCCTCGTCGCCGTCATTGCGCGCCGTATGCCGCACCGTGACATGCGAGTCGTCATCCGCCAGCATGAGCCCGAGCGTTTTGTGAATTCTCAGACCCGCGGTCTGCGTGGTTTCGATAAGAACCTCGCCGGTGAACTCATCGGTGCGGAAATCGACGGGATCGTTGTCGAGACTGTAGGAGACGACTTCATCCTCCGGTGCGATCCAAAACCGATGCCCGCCGCGAATTTTCCACTCCGTCTCGCCCGATCCGCCGAGTTGCTCGTCGAAGTTTTTGAAAACATTCTCACCGTCGTGATTTTTGTAGCTAATCACGCGGGGACCGACATCCAGGGTGACGAGGACTTCCGATGAGCCATTGGCGATGCGGAGATTGCGGTTCCATCCAGCGTATTCGACGACTTCGAGATTCATGATGATTGAGGTGTTTGAGTGGCACGGACGATTTCCGGATGGGCGCGCAAATGCTCCGTGAGGCGACTGATGGCCTCGAGAGTTTTCTGGCTGATATGATGCTCCATTCCCTCCACGTCGTGAAGAACGGTTTCCTCATCTACTCCCAAAAGAGCAAGAAAATCCGTCAAAACTCCGTGACGCAGCGCAATTTGGCGCGCCAAGTCCTGTCCGGAGGCGCTGAGCGTGAGGCCGCGGTATTTCTCGTAATGGATGAGCCCCTCGGCGTCCATCCGCTGGACCATGTTGGTCACGCTGGCCTGGGAGATCCCGAGTCGCTCCGCGATGTCGACGACGCGCGCGTAGCCTTTCGTATCGACCAGCTCGAGAATGCGCTCGAGGTAGTCTTCCACGGCGGCGGTCGCGCCCAAGGCTGAGGGGTGGGGTTTTCCCGCCATTTCCTGAGCTAGGCGTGACCCGCGCGGCCTGTCAAGACCAGTCCCCCGACCTGGCCATTCCACCCGGGGACAGAAACCAGAACACGACGGGCCTCGGATTGCTCGATCAAGTCGGCTCCGACCACCGTTTGCAAAAGGGTCGAAACGGCAAAAGCCTGTCCTCCAACACGGTTCGGAGCCACACAGCGCGCCCCGGGAATTCTGGCGTCCAGCACCGCCGACTCCAGACGGTCGAACCGCGTGCCGGCCGCGGCGGGAATCACGGTGTCCGGCCGCCCACCCGCACACAGATCGCCCACAACACCATCGAGCGCCGCTCGCAGGGGATGGCCGCGAAAATACGAGGCCCCGGGGTGAACCGCCTCCAAACGGACCGGAGCCGAAGGATCCGTTCCGAGCAAAATCGCCACGGCTCCCTCGGCCAGAACGATGCCTTTGGACCGCTCACTTTCGTCTTTCACCAACCCCCAGCGCCGATACGCCTCGCAGGTGATGGCATCGACTTCCTCAGCAGCGACAACGAGGCAAAAGCGAACCGGACCGGCTTCCAAAATCTCCTCCGCTAGACCTAGTGCCTGAGTGGCGGCCGTGGCGTCGCCCACCATTGTGAGCACCTCGCCATCAATCCCGAGCATGGCCGCGACATGACTGACCGGAGCATTATAGACGGTTTCGGGAAAAAGCATCGGACTCCCCGTGCCCTCTGCCACGACCTGCGCATAGAACGTCCGCGTGTAAATGACAGCCCCGTTCGAAGCCGCAAAAACGATGCCACACGAAGTGGCATCAAAATCGGGAACACGCGCCACGGCAGCCTCCACGGCGGCACACGCGAGGTGCGAAATCCGACTCGATCGCCGCAACCGCGACACTTTGCGGACGATGGCATCCGAGAGCTCCGCGCGATAGACAGCCCACGAGCCACCCTGCACAGAATCGGGAATCTTTTCCACAGCGGGACATTTTCCCGACTCGGCGTTTGCCAGAATCTCGGCAGGAGAGTTGCCGAGGGCCGTCACACAGCCGATGCCAAGAATCTCCGGCATCAGGCGTCCCCCCGTTTCAAAAGGATCGTCGCATTGGATCCGCCAAAACCGAATGAGTTCGAAAGCACGTGACGAAGATCCCCGGCACGCGCGGTCGGGACGAGATTCAAATCGGGCTCGGGATTCTGCAGATTGATGTTCGGCGGGAGAAATCCGCCCTGCATCGAAAGGATGCAAAAGGCCGCCTCGATGGCACCTGCAGCGCCGAGCGCGTGGCCGGTCATGCCTTTGGTGCTGCTGAGCGGAACTCCCGGACAAACATCACGCACCGCCGCCGCTTCGCTGGCGTCATTGAAAGGTGTCCCCGTGCCATGGGCGTTGATGTAATCGATCTCCGCCGGATCACATTCGCCGTCGGCAAGGGCCCGTTGCATCGACAGGCGCGGCCCGGCCCCACCGGGCTCGGGTTTGGTGAGGTGGAAGTTGTCATTCGCGCACCCGTAACCGCGAACGATTGCAAGGCGGTCTTTCGCCTCTTCCCCACGCTCGACAACAAAAACCGCTGCGCCTTCGCCCAAGGCCAGTCCGGTCCGCCCTTGATCAAACGGACGGCATTTTTCCGGACTCGATGCCTGCAGCGAATCGAATCCGGCGAAGACCATTTCGGCGAGGGCATCGAAACCAATGGCCAGAACCCGCCGCGCCGCTCCGGAGCGCACGAGTTGTGCCGCGAGGCCGAGGGCATTTGTTCCCGAGGCGCAGGCGTTGGATACCACCCGCAGCGGCGCACGGAAGCCATAAAACTCCATCACATCGAGCGCAGGTTGATGCGGGACGTAGGATCGCACCCATCGTCGCGCCGTTCTCGGTGACATTTCTCCCGACAAACCGCGGAAAAATTTCTCACCAAAATCCATGCCCCCGCTCGTCGTGGCGGTCACCACGATTTCCGGAGAAAAATCTCTGCGTCCTGCCAAAGCGGCATCCGTCGCCACGAGGAGCATCTGCGCCGCACGCGACCATGTCTTCGAATTCGAAAAAATCGCCCCCGCGCGGGCGGAAACCTCCGGCGGGACGAGGCCGGCCGACGACGACCGAAATCGTTCTGTGGAAAAAAGTCCGACCTCGCGAATGCCGTCCTGACCCCGCCGCAAGGCCGCCTCGGTTTCCCGGACCTCGCAGCCAAGCGGACTCACACACCCCAAGCCAGTGATGGCGACAGAAAATCGGTGCGGCATGAAAGAACTACGGCCTCGTCGTGACCTCGGGCGCATCCCCCGGCGTCGGGGTGACAAACGGCGGGTTGATCTCCAGGACCGGCGTCGCCGATGGGGACGGGGCGGGCGAAACGCTTCCTTCCGGGGTCGCCGTTGGGACCGGCGAGGGTTCGGGGGTGGGACTCGGGGTCGGCGTCGGCCACGGCTTCACCAGATTCGGCCACTCATGAAGATCGACCGACAGACCCCCAATCTCCGCGACCAGCGCAGCCGTTTTTTCCCGCCAGGCTGTCAGGTTCGGTGGAGCGGCCTCGGGATCGGCCGAGCCGGGGAAAACGAGATAGGCGACCTTGAGATTGCTCACCGGCCGCGAGAGCGCCGAGGACCGGGGATTCAATTCCCGGCACAGAAGGAGGGACGCCTCGCCGATCTTCAAGGACGGTCCCGCGTCGCCCAAGATCGCCGGATACGCCCGGCCTTCGTAAAGCACGACCGCGTAGTCGCCGATCCCCGGTGCGAACGGGAGCGATTTGTCGCGCATCATGAACCCGGGCAGAACAATGAAGGGCTCGGTCTCCGAGACCAAGAAACTCCACCGCTTCAGGTCGACGATCCGGCGTTTCGCGAGGTCCATCCCGGCTTCGATCTCTTTCAGCCGCGCCGCATCGGCTTTCCCGGCCGCTTTCTCCGCACGCAAGGTGGCCAACCGGTTCTCTTCGACTTTCAAAAACGGGTTCGGCCGGTCCGTTTGCTTGGGCCACCGGTAGCTCGTTTGCGGGAGAAAAAACTGTGATGAGCCATCGACCGTGACATTTCGATCCCCATCCGACCCGTCAACATTCACATCCATGTCCCCGATGGCCAGCAGTGCCCGTCGGCCGGTGGTCGGGTGGGTCATCTCCAGGATCGTCTCGCAATCATAGAAATTGTGCCGCGAGAGAATCTGATCCAGACGCCCGAGACTCCGCTCCACCTCGGCCACTTTCAGGCGGTAGAGGTGATCAAAAAACGGCGACACTTTTGAGTGCTCCAGAAGCGTGGAGAACTCCCGGAACATCCCGGGCAGGGTCGGGTCATTCCGTGCCAGGTCGTTCTCGGTCTGCGACGCCCTCGGCAGGCGGGCGTGGACCGTCACTTCGACACGGAACGCGTCCACGTCGCGCCGGTCCTGCGAGGCCAGTTCTTCACTGGGCTTGGCCAAAACGCGCGACTCCAGGCCGAGTCCGTTGAAAAGCCGGGCGGTCGAAAGGGGTTTTCTTTCGATCTGCGGAATCGGCGTCGGCGTGGGAACCGAGGTCGGCGTCGCACTGGGGCTTGGACTCGGACTCGGCGTCGGAGATGGCTCCGCCGGCGGTGGAACCGGGCGATCACAACCCGCCAACAAAAAACCAACGGCGAGGAGGCCGGCCGGAAGCTTGCGACTCCACGGCATCCGGGCCCCGGGCCGATCAGGTGTGGGTGATAAACGCGGAGTAAACATCCGGCGGAATGTCGATCATCTTATAATCCGTCGACGAAACAAAGAGCAGGGTTTGTTTTCCATGCCCGAGCTGATGACCCGCCGAATCAAAAATCTCATGCTCCAGCGTGGCGAACTTCCGATTGTAACCCGCGACGCGAATCTTCACACTCACGGTCTCGAATTCGCGCGTCTCCCGTACGAACTTGTGCTCGAACGAACGCGTCAGGATGTAAAAGGGCGTGTCCTTGAGGTTGAATTTCGGCATCACGCGGTTGAAGAACAACTCGCGCGTCTTCCCAACCCACATCGCATACATCCCGAAGTAAACATTTCCCACCGAGTTCGTGTCCGCATAGGTGGCCATGAACGAGTGAACGAACCATTTTCCTTCAAAATGCCCGCCCAGACTGTGCTGGATCGCTCCGGGATCCGTGAGCTCGAGCGGCATGGTTGGATTCGGAGTCAGCGCGGCGGCGGACGGCGTGGGACCGGAACCGGACGGCGCATCCAGCGCATCCTTGTCGCTGACGAATTCCTCGGACGAGCTCGGCTTGATCAACAGCCAAAGCACATACCCGATCGGGAGCAGCGATCCGATGATCTGGAAAAGCGGTGACCGCAGAAAATATCCGTAACTGAAAATCACCACCGCAAGACTTCCGATGCAGAACATCTTCACTTGCGGAATCGCATTCGCGCGGCTCACCAGATAGCAGCGCACGATGGCCAGCGTGGCGTAGCCGACGAAGAACGTCGCGTAGAAGATCATGAAAAACTCCAATTCAAACCGGAGGATGGCCCCGACCAGCGCCACCAGGCCGGCGACAACAAAGATCGGGATCGGCGACGTCAGCAACCGCTGGGGAACCAGTGAGAAGATCGGGTGGTTGCTCGTATTGGCATTTGCCTGCAAGAACCACCGCAGGGCCACGTAGCCGCTGTCCAGCGTCGTCAGCACGCAGACGCAGAGGAAAATTCCATACGCCGCAAAGGCAAGCGGAGGCCCGTCCTGAAAGAACCGGACCAAAATTTCCTGTCCGTAGGGATGCCCGGTGATGCCGGTGCGGATGAAGTCTCCGGCATTCCAATTGAGCGCCCACAGGGTCAACAGACCGTGAAAGAGAATGAGCAGGAAAAACTGGATCGAGCCCGCCCAGTAGCCGGCGGCGATGGACACCCGCTCGCGGTGCATTTGAATGGCCCGCTGCCATTGCTGGAGATCGAGCCACGGGCCGACCAGAAACCCGATGACGATGGGCACCGCGTAGCCCCAGTAATTCCAGTCATTCGTGGGCAACTTCGGAAAAACCAACGGCCCCGTCCCGCGCGCTCCGGCTTGGATGATCAGGTAGGCGATACACGGGGCGGCGATCAGAAAAAGAACGCCGTGACTGAACTTGATCCGCTTGATGTCAAATTCCTCGCCAAAAAGAATCGCCGCCGCGAGGACCACGAGCAACGTCAGCGGCAGATACAGCAACCATGGCTCAAAACCCAACGGGGCCCACGCATACCGGATGAAGGCGAAAATCGTGAGCGTGATGGCCAGCACCTGGTACAGAAAGAATACCAGCCGGAACGGGCGCGACCACGAGGAGAAAAATTGCGCGAGCGATTCGGACCCGCTTTGACGGCGGGCCAGATGGTGGGTGACCAGACCAAACGCCAACAAGCCAATGGCGTTCGGAATCGCAAACGTCATCAGACCAAACAGCCCGAACTGGGTTGTGAACTGAACCGAGAAAAACAACCCGAGTCCCCACATCCAGGAAAGGGCGACGGAATTCCCCCAGAGCAATGCACCGAACCAACGCGGGAGTTTTATGGAGGAAGAAGCAGAAGCCATGCGTTCCACCTCCATAGCGTGTCCGCCCAACGCCCGCAACTCCGGAACCCCCGGACTTTGTCCGACGCCATCGTCCGGGAAAGCAACGTCGGAACGTCAGGCGTCCCGCTCGAACGAATGAATCTGCCGGACCATTTTCGCGACGAGGGCGGTCCAGCCGGTCTGGTGGCTCGCTCCGACGCCCGCCCCGGTGTCCCCGTTGAAATACTCGTTGAAGAGCAAAAGATCGCGCCAGTGCGGGTCGGTTTGGAAGAGCTCGTTTCCGCCCAAAAACGGTCGCCGCCCGTCCCCGCCGCGCTGGAACAGACCGACCAACCGCCGTTCCAGCTCGATGGTGATATCCCAAAGGCTCATCTCGACGCCGCTGCCGGTCGGAAATTCCATTTTGAACGAATCGCCAAAATAAAACGCGAATTTCTGCAACGCCTCGATGAGGAGATAGTTCATCGGCATCCAGACCGGGCCACGCCAGTTCGAGTTGCCGCCAAACATTGCCACCGGGCTGTCGGCCGGACTGTAGGCCAGCGTCTCGGTCGTGTCCCCCTCCGTGAAGGTGTACGGATGGTCCAGATAATGCCGTGACAGCGCCCGGATGCCGTGCGGTGACAAAAACTCCGCCTCGTCAAAGAGCCGCTCACAAAGTCGCCGGAGCCGCTCGGGCGGCACGAGAGACACCAGCAACCGCCCGTCCAGCTCGCGTCCGATGTGGTGCAGTTGGTCGAGCAAATGCGGCCGATGCTTGGCAAACCACCCAATCCGATGCCGCAACAGAGGAAATTGACTCGCCGTCTTCGCGTCAAAACTCTCGACCGCAAAGATCGGCGTGAGCCCGGCAATCGAGCGCGTTTTCAGGTAATCGTGCGTTCCGTCCGGACGCCGGAGGACATCGTAGTAAAATCCATCCTCATCGTCCCAGAGCTGAAATCCCCCGGAGCCGACCGCATTCACCGCCGCCGCGAGGTAGATGAAGTCATTTAGGAACTTGTCCGCGATGTCCTCATACTCCGGTTCGTCCTTCGCGAGTTCGACCGAGATATTGAGCATGTTCAGGCAAAACATCGCCATCCACGCCGTCCCGTCGCTTTGTTCGATCCGACTTCCGTCGGGAAGGGGGTAGCGCCGGTCGAAGACGCCGATATTGTCCAAGCCGAGGAACCCGCCCTCGAAAACATTGTCGCCGGTCTGGTCGACCCGGTTCGCCCACCACGAATACCCAAGAAGCAATTTATGGAACGCCCGCTTGAGATACGCGCGGTCGCCGGTGCCGGTCATCCCGCGTTCGATCGAATAAATCCGCCAGCTCGCCCACCCGCCAATCGGGGGATTCGCATCCGAGAACGCCCACTCATAAGCCGGCTGCTGCGCGCTGGGCGACGTATAGCGCTCCCCGCGCAGGACCATGCTCTGGCGCTTCGCCGTCGCCGGATCTGCCACCGCAAAGGCAACCGATTGGAACATCAGATCCCATGCACAAAAATACGGGTATTCCCACGAATCGGGCATCGAGAGAATGTCGTGGGCGTGCAGTTCTTTCCAGAACGCATTGCGCCCGTGCCAGCGCTCCTTCGGCGGCGTCGGCATCGTCGGGTCTCCCTGCAACCAGAGGTGGACCGGGTAATAGTAGAATTTTTTGCACCAGAGCAATCCCGCCAACGCCCGCCGCAGGATATGCATGTCATCCGCCGGCAGATCGGGGGAACGCTTCTCATAGAACGCCACGCACTCCCGCTCACGCGTCGCGAAAAGCTCGTCGAAGGCGGGTCCGAACGCCTCGGCCTTCGGCGGTCGGCACAGCCGCAACCGGATCTCCCACTCTTCCCCGGACCCCAGTTCCTTGAAATACACCGCGGCGGCTTTGGTTCCACAATGCGAGGGATTCACCGCGTCCTTCCGGCCATTCACCAAAAACTCGTGGAAACCGTCCTTCAAATACGGCGCGGGATTCGGGGACTGGAAGAGCTTTTCGTTGTTCGTCTCGTTGTCGGTGAAAATCCACTCGGGCTTCCCGTCCGCATACAAGTGATACTCCGGCAATCCCCACGGATGCGCAATCACCGCACGGCCATGCGGCGCGCGGTGCAGCTCAGGCTTGGGCGCATCGTCCTGCCCCCAGGACCAGGTATTCCGAAACCAAAGCGTCGGCAAAACATGCAGCGGGGCACGGCCCGGACCGCGATTGATCGCCCGGATGCGGATCCCGAGATCCTCCGGAGTTTCCTTGGCATACTCGACGAAAATATCGAAGTAGCGGCTCTCGTTGAAAATTCCCGTATTGACCAATTCATACTCCGGCTCGGCCCGCGTCCGGCGCCCATTTTCGGCCACCAACTCCTCGTAGGGAAAGGCCGCCTGCGGATACTTGTAAAGCCCGCGCATGAAGCTGTGCGTCGGCGTGTTGTCGATGTGGAAAAAGTAGTCCTTGAGGTCTTCGCCGTGATTTCCCTGCGGGTTCGACAGTCCAAAAGGCCGCTCTTTCAGCATCCGGTCCTGCCCGTTCCAAAACGCCGGGGCAAAACAAAACCGCCCGTCGGAATCCGAGATGCCGAGAAGCCCGTCCTCGCCCCATCGGTAAACCCGTGACCGCGCCGCCTCGTGCGGAAAGTAATTCCACGCATCGCCATCGGCCGAATAATCCTCGCGCACCGTGCCCCACTGGCGGTCGCTCAGATAAGATCCCCAAAGCCCCCAAGGTTCCCGACGCGCGTCGCGCTCGGCCATCCGCTCCGATTCAACATCTCCGGGCATCCCTGTTCCTTTCGCAGGTGACGCGCGGTTTGTCACTTTCGAATCCGGTTGCTCACTCCCCGCCCCGCTCGCGCATCAGCCACGCAATCCCGATACAAATTTCGTAAAGCACATACATCGGCCCCCCCATCAGAAGAAGGGTGAGAATATCCGACGTCGGCGTGATCACCGCCGCAACGATGAAAATAATCACCAGCGCAAAAGCCCGCGTCCGCTGAAGGATGATATGATCCACGATTCCCAGCTTCACGAGCAGAAGCACCACCACCGGCAATTCAAACGCGAGCCCGAACGCAATGAGGAACTGCGTGGTGAACGAATAATACTCCCGCA
>CAZEYT010000027.1:0-34753 GCA_964516295.1 uncultured Chthoniobacterales bacterium
CATCCTCGGCATGCGGGCCGGGCTTCACACCTCAAGTCGAAACCAGTACGCCCCCAATGGGGAAGAAGTTACAGCGGATTTGGTGCGGGGCAAACGGAATCTGCCGGACGGGCCGGGATTGCGGGCGGGCGGGGATTTGGTGTAGCGTGAGGCGACTTGGGTGAACAAAAAAAAATACGACGCCGAATACCGGAGGCTGGGGAAGTTTCCGGAGTTGTCCGCCGACGAACGGGTATTGCTGGCGATGAGCCTGAGCGCGACGCCGGACGAGCGTTGGCGTCGGCACGAGACGTTCCTCCGCTCGCACGGCTTGTTCAGGAACTCCGATCGGAAGGCATTGCGTTTCAAGTAGCCGGGATGTCGGCGGCCATTTTGCAGGGAGTGCCGGCCACGACCCTCGATACGGATCTTTGGGTTGCTCTGCCCGAGCGGCAATTTGTGCGCCTGACGGCGATTGTTTTGCGTTTAGGTGGCGTAATGCTGGCTCCGACCGTGGCCGCCTTGGAAGACGATTCACTCGTCAACTTTCGGCCTCGGGTGGATGGGCTGGGGACCTTCGAGGAGGAATGGACGCGAGCGAGGTCGCTGCGTTGGATGGGTCATCGCGTTCGCGTGCTGCCCTTGGAGTCGATCCTCAAGAGCAAGGAATTCGTCGGGCGCCCGAAAGACTTGGCCCACCTTCCGCTTATCCGGCAGGTACTGAAAGTCCGCCGACGGCGGTGATCAGGCGGTCGGGATTTTTTCTCCGGCGATGAGGTCTTCGAGCGACTGGCGGCGGCGGATTTCGTGAATGGCGGTGCCGTCGATGAGGATTTCCGGCAGGAGCGGGCGGGAATTGTAGTTCGATGACATGACAAACCCGTAGGCACCGGCGCTGAGGACGGCGATGCGCTCATCGGTCGCGAGCGGTGGCAGCGGGCGGTCCTGGGCGAAGAAGTCGCCGCTTTCGCAGACGGGTCCGACGATATCCATCGGCTCGGGTGTGGCGGTGGTTTCGCGGAGCGGGACGATTTCGTGCCAGCCTTCGTAGAGGGCGGGGCGGATGAGGTCGTTCATCGCCGCATCAATGATCGTGAAGGTCTTCGTGGGCGTCTTTTTGACGTATTGGACGGTGGAGAGGAGCGCGCCGGCATTGCCGACGAGGAAGCGGCCGGGCTCG
The DNA here is from genome assembly GCA_964516295.1 of uncultured Chthoniobacterales bacterium. GTDB lineage: Bacteria > Verrucomicrobiota > Verrucomicrobiia > Chthoniobacterales > Terrimicrobiaceae > CAZEYT01. The sequence goes on from CAZEYT010000027.1 coordinate 1,160, forward strand.
AACAGGATCCGCAGGCCGAGTGGTTGCAAAAACGGGACGATGGCCGTGGCGTAGTCCTCGGGCGTGATCCGGTGCGGATGGTCGGTTGAAGTCCACCACTGCGGGTTGCCGCTGGCGAGGGCTTGGTCATAGACGATGCCAATGCCGCCGCCGAAGCTGAAGAATTCGATGGCGTAGAGATCCTTGAGTGTGCGGACGAGCGCGATGAGTTTTTCCGCCGCCTCGGCGAAGGGACCGGACTCCAAAATCTGGGAGCCAATGTGTGTCTGAACGCCCCGAATCTTCAGGTGGGGGAGCGTGGCGGCGTGTGCAAAGACCTCCGGTGCGCGGTCGAGTCCGATGCCGAATTTGTTTTTGCTTTTGCCGGTCGAGATGAACTTGTGCGTCTTGGCATCGACATCCGGATTCACCCGAATGGCCACCGGGGCAGTTTTTCCGAGGGAGCCCGCGATCTCATTGATGCGGGCGAGCTCGGCCTCGCTTTCGACATTGAAACAGTAAACGCCCTCGCGAATGGCGTAGGCGATTTCCTCCCGCGTCTTTCCGACGCCGGCGAACGTACACCGGTCGGCGCGGCCCCCGGCTTGGAGGACGCGGAAAAGCTCACCGCCCGAGACGATGTCGAACCCGGCACCTTCGCGGGCGAGGAGATCGAGGATCGCAAGATTTGAATTTGCCTTCATCGCGTAGCAGACGAGGTGGTCGAGCGGAGCCAGCGCGCGGTCGAGGCGCTGAAAATTGCCGCGGATTGTCCCGGCCGAATACACATAAGCCGGTGTGCCGAACGTGTCGGCCACCGCTTCCAAACTTACCCCTTCGCAATGCAGGGCCCCTTCGCGATACGAAAACAAATGCACCGGCGAAAAATGCGAGGCCGTCGCCCGGCTGTCAATTCCCGTCCGAACGTCCCCGTTCCCGGCCGGGTCGACCCTGGAATTGGCGAGGAGCTGTCGCGGCGGAGAGCCGAAGGACTGCTCAGCGACTCGGTGCCATTTCGAGCAGCGGATTTCCGCGAGATCTGGAGGTGCGCCCTTCGGGGATCCTTGAATCAGGACGGCGTGGGTGGTGTCCTGAGTTTTGCTTCCGGGCTTTTTGGAAGGACTTCGGGCAAATCCCGCGTCCTGAGCGGCCAACGCAGTCAGGCGATTGCCGGGCGGAGCACCGCAGGCGAACGGTGGGAGGAGGCGGTCGGCCGGGAAATTTCCACCTAACCTCTCGACAGCACCGGGCGTAAGGAGTTAACCAAAGGGCGGATTTTATGGATATTTTGAGTGTGCTTTTCCTGCCGGAGGTTTTTCTCGTGTGGACCTCGCTGGCAAAGACGATCGGGCTTCTTGCCGTGATCCTCGGGCTGGTCTCCTACACGGTGTATGCAGAACGCAAGGTTTGTGCGCTCATTCAGGACCGCGTGGGCCCGAACCGGACGGGAATTCCGCTCACAAAAATCCGTATCCTCGGCCTCGGCCAGCCGATTGCCGATGCGCTGAAGCTTTTGCTGAAGGAAAACTTCATCCCGAACTCGGCAAACAAATTTTACTACTACATCGCACCCAAGCTCGCGATGATCCCGCCGATCCTCGTGCTGGCCGTGTTGCCCTTTGGCAGCGAGCTCTTCGGGGTGCCGATGGTCATCGCCGACATCAATATCGGCGTGCTCTACGTCTTCGCAGTTTCATCGCTCGGCGTCTATGGCATCGTGCTCGCCGGATGGGCGTCGAATTCAAAATACCCCTTCCTCGGCGGCATCCGCTCGAGCTCGCAGATGATCTCCTACGAGTTGGCGCTCGGGCTCTCGGTCATCCCGGTGTTCATGATTTGCGGAACGCTGAACATGCCGCAAATCGTACAATGGCAGGTCGAAAACGGCTGGCTGGTCGCGCCGTGGTGGCCGAAGGGTTTCGAATGGGAAATGCTCGTCCGGGGCGATTGGGCCGGGATCTGGCAATCGTTCGTCGCCGGTTTTTCGCTCCAGCGCGTGTTGCTGTGGATTCCGCTCTGCATCTCGTTTTTGGTCTTCCTCATTGCGATGTTTGCGGAGACGAACCGCCTGCCGTTCGACCTTCCGGAAGCCGAGCAGGAACTCGTCGGCGGATACCACACCGAGTATTCCTCCATGGGCTTCGCGCTGTTTTTCCTCGGGGAGTATGCCGCGATGATTGCCGGTTCCGGCGTGATTGTGACTCTCTTCCTCGGCGGTTGGAGCCTGCCGCTCATCCCCGATGGCTCGATGCCCGGACTGGCCGGCATTTTCTGGGGATTGGTGAATATTGGCGTCTTCTTCGCCAAGGTTTCCGCGCTGTTGTTTCTCTTCATCTGGGTGCGCTGGACACTTCCGCGGTTCCGCTACGACCAGTTGATGAAACTCGGCTGGTATTTCTTCTTCGAGCTCGCGCTGGTGAACATCTTCATCGCCGCGTTCATCGTGGCTTACGTAAAGTAATCGATGAAAATTCTCCGACCCGCCGATCGCGGCTACGCGAAGGCGCTGGCGAGCCTGAAGCGCCACTACGCACCCGATCCGAAGACCCGCGAAACCGTCGTCGAAATCCTGTCGGCTGTCGAATCCGAGGGTGATGCCGCCCTGCTGCGCTACACGGCCAAATTTGGCGGCCCCAAACTGGCGGCGACCCAGATCCCGATTGCACCCGCCGAAACCGCACAGGCCCAAGCCGCGCTGCCGCGGGACGTTCGTCGGGCGATTGCCGCAGCCCGCCAAAACGTCCGCACCTTCGCCCGCCGCAGTTTGCGGAAGAGCTGGTTCACGAGAAACAAGCAGGGCGCGGTCGTCGGGGAGCGCTTCGATCCCTTCCAGCGGGTCGGCATTTACATTCCCGGGGGCACGGCCCCGCTCGTCTCCACGGCCGTGATGACCTGCACGCTTGCGGCTGCGGCCGGGGTTCCGGAAATCGTGGCCGTGACACCCGCCGGACCCGATGGGTCTGTCCACCCCGCTCTCCTCGCCGCCTTGGCGGAATGCGGGGCGACCGAGATCTACCGCGTCGGCGGTGCCCAGGCCATCGCGGCGCTGGCTTACGGCACAAAAACCGTCCGCCCGGTGCAGAAAATTTTCGGCCCCGGCAATGCCTATGTCGTCGAAGCCAAACGGCAGGTTTTCGGACGTGTCGCCATCGATTTGCTGCCGGGTCCGAGCGAGGTTCTGGTGATTGCCGACAGTTCCGCCCGGCCGGAGTGGATTGCGGCGGATCTTCTTGCCCAGTCCGAGCATGGTCACGGAAGCCAGGCGGTTATGGTGACCGACTCCGAGAAGACGTTGAAGGCCGTGGAAGCCGCCGTGCTCGAACAGGTCAAGCTTTCCGGTCGACCGAAGGAACTCGCGACGGCTCTGAAAAACGCCACGCTGGTCCTGGTGGCCGACATGGAGGAAGCCGTCCGCGTGGCCAACGAGTATTCCGCCGAGCACGTCGCGATTGCAACGAAGCGCCCCGGCGAGATCGCATTGAAGCTCAACAGTTCCGGAGCGATTTTCCTCGGAGGACTTTCGCCCGTCGTGGCCGGGGATTTTCTCGCGGGTCCGAGTCACGAACTTCCGACCGGCGGTGCCGGCAAATCCTTCGCGGGTCTCACGGTCGATCAATTCCAGCGGCGGACGAGCGTAGTCATGTATGACGAGCCATCCCTGCGGGCATCGCTGCCGCTTTTGGAGACGTTCAGTACGATGGAGGGGTTGGACGCCCACGGGCGTTCGGCCGCCATTCGACTCCGAAAATGATCTGGCGGATCCGCGGCCGCGATTTCGATCCCGGCCGCCGGGGCTGGATCATGGGCGTTTTGAATGTGACGCCGGATTCCTTTTCCGACGGCGGGTCGTATCTGTCCGAATCCGCCGCCGTGTCACACGGTCTGGCCATGGTGGCGGATGGAGCGAATGTCGTCGACGTCGGTGGCGAGTCCACGCGTCCCGGCGCGGAACCGGTTCCGGCGGATGAGGAACTTCGACGCGTCGTGCCGGTGATCCGAGCCCTCCGCCGACAGTCGGATATTCTCATTTCCATCGACACCATGAAAGCAGCGGTCGCCGAAGCGGCGTTGGAGGCCGGGGCGGACATCGTCAATGATGTGAGCGGTCTTCGCGGTGACCCGGAAATGACCGGCATCTGTGCTCGAAGCGGCGCGGGGGTGGTGATCATGCATATGCAGGGCACCCCGCAAACCATGCAGGCGGCTCCCGCTTACAACGATGTCGTGGCCGAAGTCGGGGAATTTTTTCGACAGTCTCAGGAGCGCGCCGTATCCTCCGGCATCGATCCTATGAGCATCGCCTTCGACCCCGGCATTGGATTCGGCAAAACGTTCGAACACAATCGTGCGTTGCTCCGGAAGCTGCCCGTGTTTGCTACGATGGGTCGGCCGCTCGTCATCGGCGTCTCGCGGAAATCCTTCCTCGGTCTTGTGACCGGTTCGAAAGATCTCGCCGACCGCTTCTGGCCGGGCGTGGCCCTCACATCGTTCTGCCGCGAGCGCGGGGCGAATGTCCTGCGGGTGCATGATGTAAAACCCCACCGGGAGGCGCTTCGGATGACCGAGGCGATCATCGGCGATGCTTGAAGGACTGGGCCGTTTTTTGGCCGAGAATTGGACCTCCGGCATCGAGATCGTGATTCTCACGGTCGTTCTCTACTACACCTACATGTATCTGCGGGGAACGCACGGGGCGCGGATTCTCATCGGCCTCGCGTTGGTGTTTCTTACTCTCACACTGGTCTCCCAACTTTTGAACCTCGTGGTCATCGGGTGGCTCCTGCGGAGTATCTCGGTATTTCTCGCGATCGCGCTGGTCGTGATCTTCCAGCCCGAATTGCGCCGGGCGCTCACGGAACTCGGGAGCCATCATTTTTTCACGTCGGCGTTTGAAGAGCGCGAGACGATTGAGGAAATCACGGATACGGTCTTTGAGCTGGCCAGCAAGGGATTCGGCGCGCTGCTGGCGATCGAGCGGGAGATCAGTCTGAAGCCCTTCGTCGAAACGGGCGTGGGCATCGATGCGGGGATTTCCAAGGAACTGGTGTTGACCATCTTTCATCCAAAAACCGTGCTGCATGATGGGGGAATGATTGTGAGAAACGACCGGATCGTCGCGGCCGCCTGCATTTTTCCGCTCACGCAGCGCGAGGATCTCGACCGCAATCTGGGCCTCCGGCACCGGGCGGGACTGGGACTCAGCGAGGAGTCGGATGCGGTCGCGATTGTGGTGTCGGAGGAAACCGGGCAAGTTTCGATTTGTCACAGCGGTTTGATCGAGCGCAATCTGAGTTTGGAAAAATTCCGGCGCCGGCTCAGCCAGCTCCTGCTGCACGAGAAGTATGAAAGAGATGATTCTCAACAACTGGAAGGCGAAGCTCACGTGTCTGATCCTGGCGAGCGTGCTGTGGTACCTCATCAAGCAGAACGTGGGCCGGGAGGCCGTGCAGTTTGAGTTCCCCCGAGATCGCGCCAACGAACCCGCCCGTTTTTTCCCGACCCCCGAACCCACGCATGAATCACGACCACCAGAGAAAACTTTTCGGAACTGACGGCGTCCGCGGCGTCGCCAACATCGAGCCGGTCACGGCCGAAACGGCCCTCAAGCTCGGCCGGGCGGCCGCGCATGTCTTCAGCACGAATGGCGGAGTGGCCCACCACCCGGGCGGACGGCGCAAAATCGTCATTGGAAAGGACACCCGTCTCTCGGGCTACATGTTGGAAAATGCCATGGTGGCGGGAATAACGTCGCTGGGCGTGGATGTGCTGGTCATCGGACCGCTGCCGACGCCGGGCGTGGCCTATATTACGCGCTCGCTTCGGGCTGACGCGGGCATCGTGCTGTCCGCCTCGCACAACCCCTATGAGGACAACGGCATCAAATTTTTTCGCCACGACGGCTTCAAGCTCGATGATGAGATCGAGGCGCGGATCGAGCACCTGGTCTTCAGCGGGGAGATTGAGAGCATTCGGCCGACGGCGACGAAGATCGGCAAGGCGTTCCGGATCGATGATGCGCTTGGGCGGTATGTTGAATTTGCCAAACAGAGCTTTCCGCGCGGGCGGAATCTGGAGTCGCTTCGCGTGGCCGTGGATTGCGCCAATGGAGCCGCCTACAAATCCACGCCGTGCATTCTCCGTGAGCTCGGGGCGGATGTGGTCGTCTTCCACAACCACCCCAATGGCACCAACATCAACGCAAACTGCGGGAGCACGCATCCGGAGCAGATTCAGCGATTTGTCAAAGAAGCCCACGCGCATGTCGGCATCACGCACGATGGCGATGCCGACCGGGTTTTGCTGTGTGATGAAAATGGCGACCTTGTGGACGGCGACGAGATCATGGCCATCGCGGCGGTGGATTTTCTGAGAAACGGACGTCTGGCCGGAAACACGCTGGTCTCCACGGTGATGAGCAATTTCGGACTCAATGAGACGCTGGAATCCCACGGTGGCCGCGTGTTGCGCACGAAGGTGGGCGACCGCTATGTCATCGAGGCGATGCTTCGCGAGGGTTACAATGTCGGCGGCGAACAAAGCGGACACATGATTTTCCGCGAATTCGCCACGACGGGAGATGGCATCGTTGCGGCCCTGCAGATCCTTCGCGTGATGATCGAGACCGGCAAGCCGCTCAGCGAGTTGAAGAAGGTCCTGCGCAAGTATCCGCAGGCGCAGCGCAATTTGCGAGTGCTCGAAAAGCCGCCACTTGAAACGCTGGCCGGAGTCCAGACGCTTTTGACCGAGACGGAAAAATCTCTGAACGGCCGGGGCCGCGTGCTTTTGCGCTACTCGGGCACGGAGCCGAAGATCCGCCTGTTGATCGAAGGTCCGGAGCAGGACATGATCGACCGCCACGCTGATCGCATTGCCGCGGCGCTCCACGAAAAAATCGGAGCCTGATCACTCCTTCGGTGTCGCGAGGAGATCGCGGAAGATGCCCGGAACGGCAGCGAGGTCGTCGTAGCGGGCGTCTTGGCGGATCTGGCAGTCTTGGAGGACCAGGATGCGGTCGCATCCGCGGATGGTGGAGAGCCGGTGGGCGATGAAGATCGAGGTGCGACTCCGGATGGCTTCCTGCAACGCTCATCGATCAGCCGCTCGCTCACCGTGTCCAGCGCGCTGGTCGCTTCGTCGAAAATGAAGAACGGTGGGTCGAAAAGGAGCACGCGGGCAATCGCCAGGCGCTGGCGCTGACCGCCGGACAATGTCGAGCCGCCCTCGGACATCGGCGTGTCGAGTCTGTCGGGAAGTTTTTCAATGAACTCCCAAGCGTGAGCCCGCTGGCAGGCTTCGATGATGTCTGCCTGGGTGGCGTCGGGTCGGACCAGGAGAAGATTCTCGCGAATGCTCGCCTGGAAAAAACAGGGAGCCTGCGGCACGACGCCAAAGAGTTTGCGCACATCCGCCCCGCGACAGGCCGAGAGGGGCGTTTCGCCGAGCCGAACCGTTCTTGCCTGCGGGTCATACAGCCGCAGCAGGAGCTGGACGACCGTGCTTTTGCCGGCACCCGAAGGACCGACCAAGGCGATGCGCTGGCCGTAAGGCATGGTGAGATTGAAATCGATGAGATTCGGCCGCGTGGCGTACGAGAATGTCACATGCTCGAAATGGATCGGCTGGCCGCCGGTCGGAGCCGCCAAGGCCTCGGCCGGATCCGGTGTGGTGCTGGCGGTGTCGAGGACGACCTGAATACGCTCCAAACTGGCCATCGCACTGCCCTTCGCAACGCCGATCTGGAAGATTTGTTGAAGCGGACCTTGGAGCGCGGTGAAGCAGCCGAGGTATGCGAGCAACTCCCCAGCGGTGAGTCCGTGATGCAGAAAGCGCCACGCCCCGAGACAGCAAAGCAGGACAAAGAAAAGGTAACTGCACGACTCCTGCTTCATGAATTGGAGATGCGAAAGAATGTCGCGTCGGAGCACGCCGTCGAGAAGATACTTCGGCGCGACATTCTGGACAGCGATTCCAATGCCATGGAGGGCATTGATCCCCACGGCGAAGAGGAGCGCTTTCCAGCTTCCCGAGAGATAGGGCGCGAGGATCGACCAGATGCCGCCGGAAAAAAATGGAAAACGTGGGTCCAATCAGGCGGAGCCGCTCCGCGACGAATGGAATCTCAAAAAAGTCAGCCTCGCGGAGCCGCCAGGCAGGCGGCACCGATGATGCCGGCGTCGTTTTGCATTTGCGCGGCCTCGATGAGGACCTCGGTCTTGGATTTGAGATGCGGGAGAAACTTTTCCGCCTTCTTGCTGACACCGCCTCCGATGATGAAAAGCTCGGGGGAGAAAAGGCGTTCCAGAATTTCGAGATACTCGCTGACCCGGTTCGCCCACTGTTCCCAACTGAGATCCTTGTCCTCGCGGACCTTTTCCGAGGCCCGTCGCTCCGCATCTTTGCCCCGGATCTCGATGTGTCCGAGCTCGCTGTTCGGAAGAAGTTGTCCGTGCAGAAAGACGGCGGACCCGATACCGGTGCCGAAGGTGAGGAGGATGACGACGCCATCGCGTCCGCGGCCTGCCCCGAAGCGCATTTCGGCAATGCCGGCGGCATCGGCGTCGTTCACGACGGTGACCGGACCGCCGAGGTGGTTGTGAAAAAGCTTGGCGGCATCGGTGCCGATCCAGGCGGGATCCACATTGGACGCGGAGTAAACCACGCCATTTTTGACAATGGCCGGAAAAGTAACGCCGGCCGGTCCGCTGTAATTGAAATGTTTGGCGATCTGGTCGACCACGTCCGCGACGGCATTCGGCCGGGCGGGATGGGGAGTGGGAATCCGAAAGCGCTCCGCGAGGAGTTCACCTGTTTCGATATTGACGGGAGCACCTTTGATGCCCGTCCCTCCGATGTCCACGCCGAGGATGGTCATATCTCCGACAACCATAACGCCGCGGATCTTCCGCGGGAAGACATTTCGCCCGCGTGAGCTCAGTGGCTCAGTGCTTCGGGGAGAGGCGCGCCAGAAGGGCAAGCGCGCCCATCGAGAGGATGGCGATGATTCCCGACAAGATCGCGGCTCCGGTCATGTCTCCGGATTCGACATGAAAGAAGACCGCCATGGGAATGGTTTGTGTGCGTCCGGGGATGTTGCCGGCGAGCATAAGGGTCGCTCCGAACTCCCCGAGAGCCCGGACGAAGGTGAGGATGATCCCGGCCAGAAGTCCGGGCCATGCCAGCGGGAGCATGATTTGCCACAGGATCCGGCGGTCGGAAAATCCGAACACGCGAGCCGAGTCGAGCAGTTCCTGGTCGATCTGCTGAAACGCTCCTTTCGCCGTGTGATACATGATGGGGAAGGCGACCACGGTGGCGGCGATGACGGTGGCCGGCCACGAAAAAACCACGATCCATCCGAGGTCGGCGAGCAGTCCGCCTACTGGCGATTCGCGCCCGAAAACGAAGAGAAGAATCATGCCGATCACGGTCGGCGGTAGCGCGATGGGCAGGAGAAAGAGGGCGTCGAGACTGTTTGCCAACGGGCCGGAGCGGCGGACCCGCCACCGGGCGGCGATCACGCCGAGCACGAGGGTGATCGCGGTGGCGACCAGCGCCGTCCGAAGCGAAATGACGACCGGCGACCAGTCCATCATGGCGCGTCGAATCCCCGCTTCAGAAAAACGTCACGGGCGGTCTTTTGTTCCAGGAAGGCGATGAACTCCCCGGCGAGGGCGGGTGAAGCCGAGCGTCGGAGGACGACAGCCGGGTAGGTCACGCGGGCGTGCGAGCCGGGAGGCGCTCCGGCAACGACGCGCACGCGGTCGGACTGGGCTGCATCGCTCGCATACACAACGCCCGCGTCGGCGTTGCCGGTCTCGACATAGACGAGGACCTGGCGAACGTCTTTTGCGAACACAAGCCGGCTCTGGATGGCGTCGCGAATCTTCAGCGCTTGGAAAACCTCCCCGGCAAACTGACCCGCAGGAACCGTTTTTGGTTCGCCCACGGCGATGACACGTATCGCGGGATCGGCGAGGTCTTCAAAGTTGGTCGGGCGTTTGGAATCGCGCGGCGCGATGAGGACCACTTTGTTTGCCGCGACGACATGCAGGGACCCGGGAACAACCAATCCGGCTTCCGCGAGTGCGTTGACGGGCATGGTCCCGGCGGAAACGAAAACGTCCACCGGAGCGCCTTGCTGGATCTGGTTTTGGAGCGAACCCGACGAACCGAAATAATAAACCACCGTGGCTCCCGGACGGGCTGCTTCGAAGAGCGGTCGAATTTCTTCGAGTGGTTCCTTGAGACTGGTCGCCGCCGAGACGGTCAACTCCATGGCCTGTGCGGCGGGGACGATTGGCGCGAGGAGACTAATGAGAGCGAGCGTTTGGAAAAACCGGCGGTGCATGGCTGGCGTGGCCCTCGTTTCCCGTGGCCGGGCCGGTCAGGCAGACTGCCAAGCGGGTTTGTTTTTGAAGACCCAGCGGTAGTAATCGGCGCGGGCGAGTTTTTGAGACGCCGTCTCGTCGATGCAGACCTTTCCGTGCGGGTGCATTTGGAGGATCGAGGCAGGGTTGGTCGCCGTGATGGGGCCCTCGACCGCTCCCGCAATCGCATCAGCCTTCCCGGCTCCGAAGGCAAGCAGGATGACCTCCCGAGCGTCCATGATCGTGCCGATGCCCATCGTGATGACGTGGTGCGGGACGTCGTCGGGGTTGGGAAAAAGCGGGCGTTATCGAGGCGGGTTCGCTCGGTGAGGGTCTTGATCCTGGTGCGCGAGGCGAGCGAGGAACTTGGTTCGTTGAAGCCGATGTGACCATCCGATCCGATGCCGAGGATTTGGAGATCGATTCCGCCGGCTTCGACAATCTCGCGTTCATAAGCCGCACAGTGGGCCGGGATTTCCGGGCCGGGAACCCGCCCGTCGGGAAGGCGTGTCCTTGAGGGTGAAACATTGATGTGGCGGAAGAGGTTCTCGGCCATAAAGTGCGCGTAAGAGGCCGGGTGGTCCGGTGCGAGGCCCACGTATTCATCGAGGCTAAACGACCGCACCTGCGAAAAATCCAAGCCTTCGTCGTGGTGGAGACGGATGAGTTCCCGGTAAAGGGCCAGTGGCGTGCTACCGGTGGCCAGGCCCAGGACGGCGTCCGGTTTTCTTCGAACGAGAGCGGCAATCCGGGCGGCGGCCAGACGGGAGGCCGCTTCGGGATCCGGTTGGATGATCACTTCCATGCGCGGAAGATCATACCAAGGGGCCTTTGGTCGCAACGAGACTTTTGATTGCAACGCCGAAATCGAAGGGCATGGTGGGGAGGATATTCGAATGCCCATGACGATTCCGCTTGAAGACACCGTGTCCGACATTCTGGGAAAAGCCCGCCGCGGTCAGAATCTGCCCGAGTTTCCGGAACCAAAAACCGAGGAAGAGCTGCGCGAGATCGCGGCGCGCCTTCGTCTGGGGGCCGACGCCTTGGTCGCTGCGTTTCGCAAGGAATGGTTTCCGGAGGATCCCGGGCCGATTGAGGGCCTGGTGTGTTTTAATACGCCGTTCAGCGACATGACCGTGAACAGCTTCGTGGTCTTTGATCCCGCCACGCGCGAGGCGGCGGCTTTTGATACCGGCACCGATTGTTCCGACATGCTCGCGCTCGACGTGAACATCCGGCAGGTTTTTCTCACGCACATTCACGGGGATCACGTCTTCGAGCTCGACCGTCTTCTCGAGCGCACCGGAGCGGCGGCCTACGTGAGTGAACGCGAGCCCATCGAAGGAGCCCGGCCGTTCGCCGATGGGGCCACGTTCCGGATTGGCGGGTTGACGGTGGAAACGCGGAGAACCAGCGGGCATGCCCGGGGAGGCGTGACTTATTTCGTCACCGGTCTTTCCCGCCGTCTGGCGATTGTTGGCGATGCGGTTTTTGCCGGTTCCATGGGTGGCGGCATGGTGAGTTTTGAAGAAGCACTCCGCACCAATCGCGAAAACCTTCTTACGCTTCCGGACGATACGGTCATCTGCCCCGGCCATGGCCCGCTGACGACCGTCGGCGAGGAGAAACGGCACAATCCGTTTTTTGCCATGTAGGCCGACCGCCCGGGCGACGAGAAGGTTACGCCCGACGGCGAAAGACGCGGAGGACTTCGCGGTGTTCGCGCCCCTCGAAGGTCGGGAGATTTTCCCGGGTGCTCACGGCCTCGAAAGTACCTCCGAAAAGCACGTCGATTTCCTCCATCGTACATCCAAACGGAGGTCCGCCTTCGTGGTCCGGATTCCGGTAGAAAATGGCGAGAAGATGTCCGCCCGGGCGCAAAGCGTGCGCTGCAGAAGCGGCGTAAGCGCGGCGGAGCGACGGGTCGATGGCACAGAAACACGTGTGCTCAAAAAGCTAGTCGTAATCACCCGCCGGTGGGTCTTTCAGGAAATCGCCAAGCCGGTAGTGAACGTTTGGGGACGACGTCCATCGTGTGGCGCTCGCAATCGCGGAGGGGGCCAAATCGAGGCCGGTGACATCGGTTCCGGGCTGCGCGGCGATGGCTCGGACGTCGTGTCCGACACCGCAGCCGGGAACGAGAACGCGCCCGGTGAGTGAGTTGTTCGCCAGCCACTCCAGCAGGGCCGGGTGGGCACGGCCCTTGTCCCACGGTGTGTCGCCCGACTGATAGCGGGCCTCCCAATCAACGCCGGATCCAGCGGGAGCCGAGGGAGATGCCGTATTGGTACTTTCGGGAGTGCTCACGAATGAGGAACGGAAGGTCAGTTTGAAAATCCAACGAAAAATGAGGTTCCAGAAGCTGCTGAAGCGCCGACCAGCCGCGACCACCACCGGCGCGACCGCCGAGCCAGTTCTCTTCCGGCGTATACTCGCGAAGCCAGGAAAATGGCGTCGCGAGAAGAAGCTGCCCGCCGGGAGCAACAAGATCGGGCAACCGGGCAAGAAAATGCCGCGGTTCCGGCAGCCGGCAGATCAGGTTGGCGGCCAAGACGATATCGAAGCCGGAAAAATCCGAACGCAGGTTCATCGCATCGCCCTGTTCAAAGCGGACCCGCTCCGCATCGAGGCCCAGGGGGATCGACGCAACGAATTCCTCGCGAAGATCTCCTTCCACCGCCACGCTCGTCACGATCCGTCCCTCCCGCCGGAGGGTTTCGGCCGCGTTCACGAAGGCCTGGGAAAAATCCACACCGACCACGTCGGGCACATGACGCGCGAGCTCGAACGAACTCCGCCCAACCGCGCAGCCGACATCGAGAGCACGGGCGGTCGGGCGACCGGGATCGCGCAACGCCGTGACCACCCGACACGGAAAATCCCTCGCATTTTCCGGCAATGGGACAGAGGCCGTCTCATCGGCCCCGTAGTGAAAAGCAAGATACTCGGCGACGAGGCGCGCGGACTCGTAGGGATTTTCCACCGCGTCCGCAGCGCTCATCGGGTCGGGACGGTTCAGACCGTCTTGCAGAAGCCTTCGATGCGGTCGAGACCGGTCTTGATGATGTCGAGGCTCGTCGCGTAGCTGAGGCGGACGGTGCGGTCATCACCAAAGGCAATGCCGGGGACGAGCGCCACATTTGCTTTGCTCAGCAAGCGATCTGCAAAATTCTGTGACTTGAGCCCGAGTCCGCTGATGTTTGCGAGGATGTAAAACGCGCCGAGCGGACGGACGGCCGAGATACCCGGGATCGCGCTGAGGCGCTCGAACATGTATTGGCGGCGGATATCAAATTCCTCCCGCATGTCCGAGACGCACTGCTGGTCGCCGGTCAAAGCCGCGAGGCCGCCGTATTGTGCGAAGGAGCAGGGATTCGACGTCATGTGGCTCTGCATCGAGTCGATCGCCTTGGCAATCGGTTCGGGAGCCGCCAGATAGCCCAGACGCCATCCGGTCATCGCATAGGCCTTGCTGAATCCATTGACCGTAATGGTGAGGTCATAGGCTTCCGGAGTGAGCGAGGCGATGCTGACGTGCTCGGCACCCTCGTAGGTGAGTTTCTCGTAAATTTCGTCGGAAAGGATGTAGATCTCTTCCTCGGCGGCAACTTCCGAAAGGGCGCGCAGTTCTTCGCGGGTGTAAACGGAGCCCGTCGGGTTGCCTGGCGAGTTGATGATGATCATCTTCGTCTTCGGGGTCATCGCGTTCTCGAAATCTTCGGCGGTGAGTTTCCAATTATTCTCTTCCTTGGTCTCGACGATGACCGGTTCCGCTCCGGCGAGGCGGACCATTTCCGGATAGCTCAGCCAATACGGGGCCGGAATAATGACCTCGTCGCCCGGGTTCACCACGGCCGCGATGGCGTTGTAGCAGGATTGTTTGGCACCGTTGCTGACGATAATTTGCGAGGGCTTGTATTCGAGGCCGTTGTCCGTCGCGAATTTTTTGGAGATGGCCTGGCGGAGTTCGAGGATGCCCGCGCTCGGGGTGTATTTGGTGAAGCCCTTGGCCAGAGCCTCGGCGGCGGCGGCCTTGATGTGCTCCGGCGTATCCATGTCGGGTTCGCCGGCTCCGAATCCACAAACATCAACGCCCTCGGCTTTGAGGGCCTTGGCTTTGCTGTCGATGGCGAGGGTGAGTGAGGGGGTCAGTTCGGTGAGTCGGGACGCGATTTCCATAGGATTTGTGGGTTATGTAATTAGGCGCGCAGGGTATGCGCTTCAAGCAGGGGTTTGAGATTGTTATCGTGGATGCGGATGATGTCCATCTCGCGACGGGCATTTTCGGGGGAATCGGAGGCGTGCGCGGCGTTGATCATCACTGTTTGGCCGAATTCCTTCCGGATCGATCCCGGGGGCGCTTTCGACGGGTCGGTGGGGCCGAGCACGGCGCGAATCTTTGCCACCGCATCGATCCCGCGGTAGACCAGGGCGACACATTTTTCCGTGCCGGGGAGATCCCGTTTCTCGGGCGGACACTGACCGGGCCGTGTGCCGGACATGAATTGGATGATCGTTTCCCAGTGCGCGCGACCGGCAATCGGGCCGAGCATTTCCGCCAGACGGGCCTCGACCGCATCGTCGAGTGGCACGCCGAGTTCTTCCTCGACGACGAGGCGGGCGCGCTTGCCGCTGGGGCCGGACATTTTGTCCATGAGCACGTCGAGGACGGGTCCGTAGAATTTCTCGGCCTGTGCAACGCTCATGTGGAGGACCTGGAATCCCACGATGGCCAGTCCGCTGCGGGAAAAGGTGTCGATGACGCCGCCGGGCCGGGCATTCGGGAAGCGGAAATTGTCGGGCTTGATGAGCACGAGGGTTGTCTCGACATTGGCTCCGGCGGGAAAAAGAACGCTCTCCTCGAGAATGCCTCCATCGGAGTCTGAAAACCTGGCCCAAAGTTCGAGATGTTGCCGGGCCGAGGCGCTGTCGGGGGCGGTGAGCACGGCCGGCTCAAAGAAAACCACGCGGCCGTCTTCGACGATGTAATCGCCATACGTGTCCCGAATGGTTTCGCCGCGCGGACCCGGACTCTCAATGTGCCCGGTGACCGAGCGCGTTTTGGCCACGGCGTCCTCGCCGCGGAGCACGAGAAGGAGGACCCGGGCCGGACGGCCTTCGGAATCGGGAGCGAATTGTCGGCGGACGTAATCGCGGATGAGTTCCTGCACGCCGCTGTGTTTCGGGTCGGGTTCGCCGGCGACCATCCCGGCATAGGCTGCGGCGAGTTCCGCCGATGGGGCGAACATCCGCCCGGCGACGAGATCCAGGCCGGTCCGCGCGAGCAATCGCGAAATGATGCCGCCCGTGCGCGATTTGCGCAGCGAGTAGGGTGTCACCAAAACGTAGGAAAGCTCTTCGGCCATGCGATGAAAATTTCCGCCCAGACGAGGGCGGGGCCGGTCTTGAGCGGGCCGGGCAAATTACTGGCGGCCTCCAACAGACGTCAACTGCAATTTCGCCGGGTCAACCCTCCGAGCCCGTCGCTTTGACTTCAATGATGTCGTGTGGCGCGCTCTCACGGAGGCCGGCGGTCGTGATGCGGGTGTAGCGGGCGCTGGCGCGGAGGGCCGGGAGGTCCCGCGCCCCGAGATAGCCCATCCCGCTTTGCAAACCGCCCGCGAGCTGACCCAGCACGAGATCGACCGGAGCCGAGACTTCTTTGAGCGCTTCGACCCCCTCCGCCGCTGATTTGCGGGCGGTGTCTTTCGCATGTCCATACCGGGCGGCGCTCCCGGCATTCATGGCAGCGAGGCTGCCCATGCCGCGGTATTGTTTATAAAATTTCCCGTTGATCTCCATGATGCTCCCGGGAGCTTCGGGACAACCCGCCAAGAGGCTGCCGCAGATGACGCCATGGGCGAGGGTGAGTGCCTTCACGATGTCGCCGGACTTCGTGATGCCGCCATCTGCAAGAATGGTGATGCCATTCGCCTCTGCAGCCTGGGCACAGACAAAGAGAGCTGTGAGTTGCGGGATGCCGACGCCGGCGACCACCCGCGTCGTGCAGATCGACCCCGGACCCTGACCGACCTTCACGCAATTCGCTCCGCATTTTGCCAGAAATTCCACGCCCGCCCCGCTCGTGACATTTCCGGCAATAATCGGGATCTCCGGAAACGCATCCCGAATGGCCCGGACCGCATCGCCCACTCCGGCGGTGTGACCGTGAGCCGTGGAGACGGCGACGGCATCGAGTCCGCGGTCGACCAGCGCGCCGACCTGGTTCACCAGCATCTCGCGATCCAGATCGCCCGCGGCCGAGCGGGGCGCACTCACCGCCGCCCCGCACAGGAGGCGGAATTTTCCGTCGCGGGCGGGCTTGGTCTTGAGCGAGCGTTCTTGGGTGATGCGCTCGATATCACTCAGCGTAAACAACCCCCGCAGGCGGTCCTCGCGATCCACAACGAGAAGTTTGTGGATGCCGAGATGAGCTGTGAAAAATGCATCGGCTTTCGAGATGGGATCGTCTCCCAACTCGTCCTCGCAGATGGTCAGCACCCCGGTGCGTGGGATCATCCCTTCCATGACCCCGCGCGGGGCGAAGCGCGGGCGCACGCAATGCCCGGGCAACAGGCCGAGGAGCTTGCCGGATTCATCGACGACCGGAAACGTGCTGAATGAAAATTTCCGCTCCTCGATGAGTTTCAAAACATCGCCGATCTTCTGGTCGGGTGCGACCTTGATCGGTTCGCGAATCAGGCCGTGGACGTGATTTTTTACCCGCGAAACTTCCGACAATTGCTGCCGGGCGGGCATGTTGTAGTGGATGAGTCCGAGGCCGCCATTGAGCGCAAGGGCGATGGCCATGCGCGATTCTGTGACCGTATCCATGTCGGCCGACACCACCGGAAGTTGCAATTGCAAACCGGGTGCCAGACACGTGCTGAAATCGGCATCCCGCGGCAGAATGTCGGAATAAAGCGTCGCCAGCGTGACGTCATCGTAGGTCAGGGCGAGATGCGCGTGTTCGGAAAAAAACTCCCGGGCGGGACGATAAAAAAGACTGTCCCAATCCGTTGTCGTGCGGCTGTGAGTGAGCGTCGCGGCGTCCATGAACCATGATGGGAACACGGCGTTCCCGATGCAAGGGGGAAATTTTTCAGAAATCCACGCCGTTCGTCCGGCACCAGGCGACGGCCTCGGGATTTCCGGCGCGGGCCGCCTGCACGAACCACTCCCGCGCCGCCGCGACATCGCGCGGGGTGCCCTGTCCGGAGTAGACAGCCTTCGCGAGGTTCACCATGCACGCGGGGTAGCCGCGGGCCGCCCCGGATTTCCAAAGTTCCACGGCCTTCCGCGGGTCGGCGGGTACGCCTTGTCCGCGCAGGTGAAGCACGCCAAGGTTGGCCAGAGCGTCGCCGGACCCCAGCTCAGCCCCGCGCTGGAAAAGTCGCAGAGCTTCGGCATCGTTGCGCGGCACGCCGGACCCGCGGGCGTAGAGATCGCCGAGAAGGTTGTAGGCGAGAGGGTGGTGGAAGGCCACGGCGGCCTCGAGAAGCGCGGCCGCGCGGGCGGGGTCTTTGGCGGTGCCTTTTCCATAAATCAAACACTCGGCCAATACGGTCATGGCATCGGTATCGCCGGCGTTGGCGGCCCGCTCGAACCACTTCACGGCCAACGGCAGGTCGGGCGCGGCGACGCCTTTTCCATTCGAGAGCATGAGACCGGCCTGGGTCATGGCCTCGGTCTGGCCGTTCTCCGCCGCGGCCTGAAACCAGCGAAGGGCCGCGCGGGGTTGCTTTTCCCGGAGTTCCTCCCCGAGCAGCATTTGTGCGGAAACGACATCGTGCCCGGCGGCGTCTTCCAAGGTTGATTTCCATTGCGCGAAGCGCGTTGGGGTCATCACGAAGGCATTGGAGCGCATCGCGGCAGCGGCCATTTCCGCCTTGCGCCATCCCTCCGGATTTCCGGCCCGTGCAACTTCGAGGCTCGCGGCAAGGGCTTCGCCGGTTTTTCCCTCGCGCAAAAGGGCATCAATTTTCGCCATCGGGTCCGGTGGGGGTGGCGGGGTCGGCGTTGGCCCGGGTGTGGGAGACGGCAGCGAAAAAACGACGGAAGCGGGCACGACTTCCGGTTCGCTTTCGAGCGGGGATGTCGGTCGTCGGGTTCCAAGCAGGATCAAGCCCAAAACAAGGACAAAAACAACACCCGCACCGGCGGCCATCAGCCACGCGCGGGCTTGGAATCGCGAGACCGGGCGGACCGGAAGAGGCGGTGGCAAACTCCCGGAACGAATCCCCCGCTGAATCGCCGCCGCCCCCAAGCAGGCCTCCAACTCGATCCGGAGAGCCGTGGGATTCTGAGGCCGGCCGGCCGGATCGTTGGCCAGCATTCGGAGGACCAGCGTCTGAACATCGCCGGGCACTCCCGCGAGTGGCGCCGCCGCGGGCAGCATTTCGATGCGGTCCCGCCTCACTTCCGCGGCTGTGCCGGCAAATGGAGGACGACCGGTGAGCATGTGGTAGAGCGTCGCGCCAAGCGAATAGATATCCGACCGCACATCCACCGTTTTCCCCCGAAGTTGTTCCGGGCTCGCGTAATCCGGGGTTCCGGCAAAGGCACCCGCACTCCCGCCCGTCGCCGTGAACCGGGCGAGGCCGAAGTCGATCATCTTCACCATCGTTCGCCCGTCGTCGTCGCGGAGGAGAAGGAGGTTCGCGGGATTGATGTCGCGGTGAACCAAGCCCTCGCGCGACGCGGCAGAAAGCGCGCGGGCGACCTGGAGCGCGATCTCCAGCGCCACCCGAACCGGCAGCGGGCCGGATTCCGCGAGCCGGGCTTCAAGGGTTCGGCCCTCCACCAGCTCCATCGCGTAAAAGCATTGCCCGCGGTCTTCGCCCAAATGGTGGACCGAAGCGACATTCGAGTGCCGGAGCGCCGCCGCCGCCCGGGCCTCCCGGAAAAAGGCCTCCCGGTCCTCTTCCGTTCGGACGTTTTCGAGAACTTTCAGTGCGACATCGACTTTGAGATTCGTGTCCCGCGCTCGATAGGTAACCCCCATCGCGCCCCGCCCGAGCTCCCAAGCGCTCCCATCCGGACGGGTGAGGACCTCAAAGTGTTGGAAGCGCATCGCCTCCCCATACACGCGCGAAGACCGGAGCGCAATTTGACTTCATGCTCCGCCTCAAGCCAAAACAATCACCGTGGCGAGTTTTTCGCCCCGCGACGCCGATAAATCCAAACCGCCGCCAATCCCAATCCGGCCAACAGGTCCGCGGAGGGCTCGGGCACTGCGGTAAATGCCAGCGACTCCACCTCGGCATGGGCCGAGACGCCCGAGCAGGAAAAATTCCATCCGGCCGCCACGACCGGCCAGGCCTTGAAAAGACAATACCTGGGGCGATTTAGCACCGTTGCGGGAATTGGGCAACTCAGAGCAACGCCTGTTCCGGCGCTTTGTCCTACGGCCGCGGATGAGCCCCCGCCAGAAGCTCCGCATCAACACACCCCTCCAGCCGGAACGGTTGGATTTTCGCTTCAGGCGCATCGTGCCTTCGCAGGTCGGCGGCGAGGTCTTCCAAATCCTGTGGCCCCAGAAGCATCGGGTGAACTGTCGTCCGCAGTTCAAAGGCGACACCCGACCGCACCACCGAGTCGAGCGCATGCGAAACCAGCCCCTGCGAGCCGGTGTGCCGGGTGATTTTTGAGTAGCGTGCATCCAGCGGAGCTTTGATGTCCAGCCCGACCCAATCCACCAGCGGCAAAACCTCCTCCAGACGTTGAGGAAAAGTCCCCGCGGTGTGGAGCCCGACCGCAAACCCCATGTCCCGCACATCCCGCATCGCCGCGGCCAGAGCAGGCTGCGCCGTGGGTTCGCCGCCACTGAAGACGACCGCCTCCAGAAATCCCCGCCGCCCGGCCAGTTCCGCCACAATGTTTTCCCACACCCACTCCGTCTCCACGAAGGGCTGCAAATGCGGATTGTGACAGTAACGACATCGCCACGGACAGCCCTGACAAAAAACGACAGCGCTCAATCGACCGGGATAGTCCACCGTCGTGAACGGCACAAATCCCCCGACCCGCAGCGTCTCGGGCGCCTTCATGGCACGCCGAAGACGCGCCGTTTTTCGCGCGTGCGTTCCTCGCGGAAGGACACACGCTCGGCGTGCTCGCTTTGTTTGCCTTTGTTGAACTGCGAGACCGGACGGTGGTAGCCCATCACGCGGGTCCAGACTTCGCAGCGGGTTCGTTCATTTTCCGGAAGTTCGGTTTTCATGGATTTTTCAGGCGGCCTGGCATTGGAGTTTCTTCTGCAAAAGTTGCTCGTCGCACACGGGACAAAACACGTGCTCGCCGGCCAGATACCCGTGCTGTGGACAGATCGAGAAGGTCGGTGTGATCGTCAGATACGGCAGGCGGAATTGGGTGAAAATCCGCTTGATCAGCTCGCCACAAGCGCGCCCGGATGACAGCCGTTCGTTCATGTAGAGGTGCAGGACCGTGCCGCCCGTGTAGCGTTTTTGAAGATCGTCCTGATGCCTCAGCGCGACGAAGGGATCATCCGTCCAGCCAACCGGGAGTTGTGTGGAATTCGTGTAATACGGAGCCTCCGGCGTTCCGGCCTGCAGGATGCCCTCGAGGTTTTTTTGATCCATCCGCGCGAATCGATAGGTTGCTCCCTCCGCCGGTGACGCCTCCAGATTGTAAAGGTGCCCCGTGCGCTCCTGGAACGCGACCATCCGCTCGCGCATCCGGTCCAGAAGCCGAAGCGCAAAGTCGCGGCCCCAAGGGGTCGCGATGTGCTCGAGATCCTTCGTGAAATTCCGAATGCATTCGTTCACCCCGTTGATGCCAACCGTGGAGAAATGATTCCGCAGCGTGCCCAGGTAGCGCTTGGTGAACGGATACAGTCCGCGATCCATGTGCTCCTGAATGACACGGCGTTTGATCTCGAGACTTTCACACGCGAGGTCCATGAGGTGGTCGAGGCGCTCGTGGAGTCCGCTCTCGTCGCCGGCAAAAAGATACCCCAACCGCGCGGCATTGATTGTCACCACACCGATCGACCCCGTCTGCTCCGCCGAGCCAAAGAGCCCGTTTCCCCGCTTGAGCAACTCGCGCAAATCGAGCTGCAACCGACAGCACATCGAACGGACCATGTTCGGTTGCAGTTCGGAATTCAGAAAATTTTGAAAATACGGCAGCCCGTATTTCGCCGTCACCTCAAAGAGCAACTGCGCCGTCTCACTCTCCCAGGGAAAATCCTGTGTTAGATTGTAGGTCGGAATCGGAAAAGTGAACACCCGCTGCCGGGCATCGCCGCGTGCCATCACACGCAGGAACGCGCGATTGATCATGTCCATCTCGTGGCCCAGATCGCCATAGGCAAACCCGATCTCCCGTCCGCCCACCGTCGCCGGCACCCCGCGCAGATCCTCCGGGCAGACCCAGTCGAATGTGAGGTTCGTAAACGGTGTCTGCGTGCCCCAGCGTGAGGGTACGTTGAGATTGAAAACAAACTCCTGCATCCCCTGTTCGACTTCGACCTCGCTCAGGCCGTCGTGCCGGACATAGGGCGCGAGGTAGGTGTCCACCGAGCTGAACGCCTGCGCGCCGGCCCACTCGTTTTGGAGCGTGCCGAGAAAGTTCACCATCTGACCAAGCGCCGTCCGGTAGTGCCGCGGCGGCCCGCTTTCGATTTTGTTCGCGACCCCGTTGAAACCTTCGGACAGCAACTGCCGCAGCGACCACCCGGCACAATACCCCGAGAACATGTCCAGGTCGTGAATATGAAAATCCGCATGCCGGTGAGCCTGACCGACCGCCGGCGGGTACATGTGGTCCAACCAGTAATTCGCCGTCAGTTTCCCGGCCGCATTCAAAATCATCCCCCCCAGCGAATAGCCTTGGTTCGCATTCGCATTCACCCGCCAATCTGTGCGCTGGATGTATTCGTCCAGAACCGAGGCGGGTTCAACCGAAGAGGGAGGATTTTGCGACATGAAATGGGAAAGATGGTGGAGCCGCCATTTTCAACCTGTGGTGGGCAGAAAGTTTCGACAGGGCGACATCTTGTGCTTTTCCGCCCAAGACTTCATTGATGCCCGTCAAGCCCGGCTCACATTTTCGCCCGCCGGGCACAGAGCTCCCGCGCGGCCGTCTCCCACGTGGGATACTGAAAACCAAACCCCTCACCCGCCAGCCGGCCAGGCACGACCCGACGGCTCTTCAGAACCAACTCGGTCTCAGTCCGCATAACGAACGCCCCGAGTTCCAGAATCCACCCACCCGCCGGCAACCCCATCGGCCGCCGGGCCGCCCGCCGCAAACCGCGCATAAAATCCCGATTCGGCAGCGGGTTGGGCGAACAGAGATTCACCGGCCCGTCGATGTCCTCCCGGGCGATCAACCAGCGCATCGCAGCGACGAAATCCTCTTCATGAATCCATGAGACAAACTGTCGTCCGCTTCCGATGGTTCCTCCCAGCCCGAGTCGAACGAGCCGCCAAAGGGTGTCAAAAACCCCGTCCCGGTCCGGGCTCATCGTCATCGCCGATCGCAGCAAGACCAGGCGGGTCCGATCCCGGAATCGCAAGGCCTCCTGCTCCCACCGCCGCGCGACGTCGATACTGAAATCCCACAGTCGCGGGACACCCGGCTCACCGCCGCCGAGCACCCCGTTTGCCTCGTCTTCCGGCGCGCCAAAGGTGTGACGATAAATCGTCGCTGTCGAGGCCTGAAGCCAGACCGGTGGCGGATTCCGAAGCCCGCCAAGCGTCTCACCGAGAATCCGCGTGGAGCCAACCCGCGATTGCAGAATCTCCGCGCGGTTCGCCGCATGGTAGCGACAGTTCACACTCCGCCCCGCCAGATTTACCAGCACATCGCAACCCTCCAGCGCCGCTGTCCAAGGCCCCGTTGTTTTTCCATCCCAAGGAACGTCTCCGCTCCCCCCGGGGCGACGGGTCAGCACAACGACCTCGTCGCCCGTCTTCGCAAACGCCCGTCGCAGGATCCCGCCCACCTGCCCGCTGCCGCCGGCCAGAACGATTTTCACGCCTGGACCCTTCCCGTGGCCAGCGGCGGTGGTGTGCGACGAAGCGCATTGCGACGCATGCGTGACAGCACCAGCACGTTGAAGAAATGCATCAGCCCGAGCACCAACAGGACCGTCCCCAGTTTCCCCGCCAGCGCTTCGAACACCTCTCGCGGATCATCCACCGCCCCTCCGATCCTCAAGTGCAGCGCCACAAACCCGGCGTTCACCAGATAAAAGCCCACCACCAGAAGATGATTCACGCTGTCGGCCAGCTCGGTGTTCCCGTGGAAACAATCCACCAGAAACACCCGCCCGTTCTTTGACAGCGTCCGGCCCACCCAGACCGTCACAATGGCGCTCACACCGAGATAGATGCTGTAGGTTGTCAGGATTTCATTCATAGTTTTTGTGTTGTTCGTAGTTTCAGAAAAAATCGAAAGTTGTGTTAAAAAAGGGGAGCGACTTCATCGGAGGACCTTGGCAGCCAGCTTGAGCACTTTGCTCTGCTCGGAGGAAGCGATGTGCTCCAGCACCCGCTCACCAAGACGAAGAAACTCCAGAAGCGATTGCATTTGCTCGTGGAACATCCGCGCGTCCGATGTCTTGTGCCCGCGCGTGCGGTCGGCGCACTGCCGGAGGACCTCCATCGCCGGGGAAATCTCCCGGCGTTTCCGCTCCCGCGCAATGATGCAGAACATCTTCCAGATGTCCTTCTCCGCTTCAAAATACTCTTTCCGCTCCCCCTTGCGAAGCACCGGACGCACCAGACCCCAGCCCACCAGATCCCGCAGATTCGTATTCGCATTGCCCCGGCTGATCCGCAGTTCGTCCATGATCTCATCCGTGCTCTGCGGCTGGTTCGCCGTCAGGAGCAGCGCATGAATCTGCGCCATGGTGCGGTTGATCCCCCACGCGCTCCCGATGGTTCCCCATTGCGACACGAAATCCTCCCGCGCCGCTTCCAGGGTTTCCTCATGGGGCTCGCTGCTCATATTTTCAGTAATTACTGAAAGTTTGATTTTGTGTAAAGAAAAATTTTATTCCCCCGGAAAAAGGGGATCGAGAAACTCGACGGCCCGACGCCCGGCCCAATCGAACGTGTGGGGAAATCCGTCCACAAAGCCGAGGTGACCTCCGTGGGCGGGCGTTTCGAGGAAGAGGGCGGGATGGTCGCGGGCTTCGGGGTTGGGATACGAGGGGGGGCCCAGAAACGGATCATCGAGCGCGGTCACCAGAAGGGCGGGAACTTTGATCGCGGGGAGAAACGGTCTCGCGCTGCACCGGGCCCAATAGTCATCGGCATCGCGAAACCCGTGGGCGGGGGCGGTGAAACGGTCGTCGAAATCGGCGAAGCCGTGGAGACCCTGCAGGCCGGAGGTGTCGATGCGGCCCGGCATGGCGGCCGCTTTGGCGAGCACCTTGGCCGTGAGACTGCGGATGAGGCGGTTGCGGTAAATGTGGTTCCCGGGTCGCTCATCGAGCGCGTGCGCGGTGGAGGCCAAATCGATCGGTGGCGAAAAGGCCACGGCTCCCAACACGTTCGGCACCACCGCACCCTCGCCGAGATATTTCAGAAGGAGGTTCCCGCCCAGACTGCAACCGACGAGAGCCGTCGGACGGTCTCCCGTGTGCGCGAGAACCGCCGCGAGGTCTTCCGTGGCCCCGCTGTGATACGAGCGCGTGAGCCGGTTCAAAACGCCGCTGCAGCCGCGGTGATTCCACGAAACGACATCCCACCCGGCGGCAGAAAAAATGCGAGCGAGGCGGATCATGCCCGGATCGCGCGAATTTCCCTCCAACCCGCTGCTGAGAACCGCCACACGCCGGTGCCCACCTTCCAGCCAGTCGATGTCCAAAAAATCCCCGTCGGGCAGCTCGAGTCGCTCGCGCCGGAAGTCCGGCATCCCGCTCCGCCCGGCGACCACCGGGAGAACCGTCTGGACATGCCGCGAGCGAAGCCACCAAGGCGGGCGGAAACGGGATTCGACAAGTGGCACCGGCGCACTTCATCCGATTCCGCGCCGGGGTGCACGGATTTTCCCCTTGACGGCAGCGCGGGCATCTCCAACATTCCCACCATCTTATCGAGAGTGGTTGAGGGACTGGCCCTACGACGCCACGGCAACCGCCGGGATTGGAAATCTGCTTCACAGAAATTCAAGACCGGGTCCAGGTGCCAAATCCAGCTCCGGTTTCCGCGACAGCGGGAACTCGGGGAAAAGATGAGAAAAGACATTTCGAAATCGCAGTCGGCATGTCTTGTCCCTCGTCCGCTCTCGGTCGGATGACCCATATCCATGAGCGACACCCAACCTTATTTTTCGAATTTGAAATGCCGCGAGTGCGGACGCCTCTACCCGAAGGAAGCGATCCACATTTGCGAGTTTGATTTCGGCCCGCTGGAAGCAGCCTACGATTACGAGCGCATCGCCGGGGCCTTGAGCCGCGAGATCATCGCCTCCCGCCCGCAATCCATGTGGCGGTATCGCGAGCTCCTGCCGATCGATGGCGAGCCGACCGTCGGCCAGCAGGTGGGCTTCACTCCGCTGGTCCGGGCGGACCGCCTCGCGGCGAAGCTGGGGGTTTCCGAACTTTACATCAAAAACGACACCGTGAACTACCCCACGCTGTCGTTCAAAGACCGCGTTGTTTCGGTCGCGCTGAGCCGGGCGCGGGAACTGGGCTTTGAAGTCGTGGCCTGCGCCTCGACCGGCAATCTCGCGAATTCCGTCGCCGCCAACGCCGCGGCTGCCGGTTTGAAGAGCTATGTGCTCATCCCGGCCGATCTGGAGCGGAGCAAAGTCGTCGGCTCGCTGGTCTATGGCACGCAGGTCATCGGCATCCATGGTCCTTATGATCAGGTCAACCGCCTGTGTTCCGAGATCGCCGGCAAATATGGCTGGGGATTTGTGAACGTGAACCTTCGTCCTTACTACGCCGAAGGATCCAAAACGATGGGCTTCGAGATCGCGGAGCAACTTGGCTGGAAACTCCCGCGCCACACAGTCATCCCGATGGCCAGCGGATCGCTCCTCACGAAGATTCACAAAGCCTACAAAGAATTCATCGGCTGCGGTCTCGTGGAGGAAGCACCATTCTCCGTCCACGGTGCCCAGGCCTCGGGCTGCGCGCCCATTGCCACGGCCCAGAAGAAGACCACCGAAATGGTCAAGCCCGTGCCGAATCCGCAAACAATCGTCAAGTCGCTGGCCATCGGAACGCCCGCGGACGGCTACTACGCCCTCCGCAGCATGCACGAGACGGGCGGCAGTGCCGAGGATTGCTCGGACGCCGAAGTCATCGAAGGCATCCGCCTCCTCGCCGAGTATGCCGGGATTTTCGCCGAGACGGCCGGGGGCGTCACCGTCGCGTGCGCCCGCAAGCTCATCGAATCGGGAAAAATCCCGCGCGATGAGAGCATTGTGCTCTGCATCACCGGCCACGGGCTGAAGACCCAGGAAGCCATTCACGACAAATGCGGCGAACCCCGCCTCATCAACCCGAGCCTTCGCGAATTCGAAGCCCTCATTGCCAACGACGAGGGCGTGCTCACCGCCCGCAGTTAACTTTTATGCCCATCCAAGTCCGCATCCCAGCGCCCCTGCGCAAACTCACCAACGATCAGGAAGTCGTCCCTGCCGAGGGCGCGACCATCGGAGACATTCTCACCCATCTCGACCAAACCTTCCCGGGTCTTTTCGAGCGCATCTGCGACGAGGAGGGAAATGTCCGCCGCTTTGTAAATATTTTCGTCAACGACGAAGACATCCGCTTCCTCGAGGAAAAGAAAACCGCCGTCAAGGAAGGCGACGAGATCAGCATCGTCCCGGCCATTGCCGGGGGCTAGAATCGCCCCAGATCGAGTCCGGATTCCTGATCCGTATTTTAAGTTTGGAGTTCGGCGTTCTTTAGGCCCGGGTGGTCTCATCGCGCCCTCATCGGACGCGAAACCCAGAGTGGCCTCACATTTCCATGTGTTTCGTTGGACGTGTCTTCCCAAGGATTCCGTTCTGGGATCGGGAGGAGTATGAAAGATTCAGCAGGACGTTTTCGGTGTCGGACCCAGGACAACGGATCAGTCACTTCGCGTGTTCCTCCACCTTTGCAATGTCGTTTCCTGGCAAGCCATTATGTAAAAAATAGCCTCCGACGGCCATTGTTTTTGAGAGTTAACTCGTATAAGAGCCTGTCTGAAAAAGGAGAGGTGTCGCGTTGGCGGGGATTTCTCGATTGGCCAAGGCGCGAGGGCAGCGTCAATCCCCGCAGCGGGCTTGGCCTGCCCGAGCAACGCAGGCCAAGCGAGAAAGACGCCCAACCCCTGCGGGGCGAGAGAGGGAAAGGCCGTCTGGCGGCGTTGCCTGCTCGGTTACAGCCCGCAAGGGGATGCGCCCTCGCAGGCGCCTTGCCATCCAGCCTTTCCCTCTCTCGCGCGACACTTCTCCTTTTTCAGACATGCTCTAAGGAACGCGTTCCCTGATACGAAGGGTGGAGTCCGCTTGTTTGTCGCGGGACGCCATCTTCCATTTGACTTCGGGGAAACGCTTTCCGGGAGATTGAATCTTGCGCACACTTGATCGCTTGAGGCGCGAATGACATAAAACGGCGAGTTTCCGCAATCATGGCACTGCATCCGGATTTTTCGACCTCTCCCTATGACCCGCTGATTCCTGAGCTGAGGTGGTTCCCTGCGGCCGAGGATTTGCGGGGAACCGCATACGAGAAGTTGCTGCCGCCCCTTGTGGCCAAGATTCGCGGCGAGGTTTACGCTTGGCGGAACCACGGCTATCCGGGTGCATCGGCCACTTCGCGGTCGCTTCTCCGGCACTGGTTCGAAACCGGGCACCTCTTGGAAAACGCCGATGGATCGCTGTCCGAGTTTCGATACTACTTTGCGCAGCGCGAAGCGGTCGAAACCGTGGTGTGGCTCCATGAGGTTCGGGGGGCCCGGGACAAGTTCGATCTCCTTCGTTTTGATGCCTCCGGCGCGATTTCGTCGGGAATGTTCGCGGAGGACTGGCCCCGCTATGTTCTAAAGCTGGCGACGGGGACTGGAAAAACCAAAGTCCTCTCGCTTCTCATCGCATGGAGTTACTTCCACAAGCTTTACGAGGCCGATTCTACGTTGGCCCGGAACTTTCTTGTCATTGCGCCGAACATCATCGTGCTTGACCGCTTGCGAGCCGACTTTGACGGGCTGAAAATTTTCTTCAACGATCCGATTTTGCCGCCGAACGGAGCAGATGGTCGCAACTGGCGGGATGATTTCCAGATCACCCTGCACATTCAAGACGATGTGCGCACTGTGCGGGAAACCGGGAACCTCTTCCTCACCAACATCCACCGGGTTTTCCTTGGTGACGTGCCGGAGCCATCGCTCGAGGACGAGGACCTGCGCGACTATTTTCTTGCGGAGGCTTTTGGCGAAAAACCCGCCGGGAGGACGAATGAGAGCAAGACGGACCTCGGCGAAATCATCCGCGAGGTCGATGAGTTGGCCGTCTTCAACGACGAGGCGCACCACATCCACGACGAGCGCATGGCGTGGTTCCAGTCCATCCAGGACATCCATCACAAAATGCTCCAGAAGGATCGTCGCCTCGCGCTCCAAATTGATGTGACTGCCACCCCGCGTCACGACAACGGGGCGATTTTTGTTCAGACCGTGAGTGACTATCCCTTGGTCGAGGCGGTCCACCAAAATGTCGTCAAACATCCCGTGCTGCCGGATGCCGCGAGCCGCTCGAAGCTGGCAGAGAAGAAGACCTCTATCTTCACAGAGAAATATGACGACTATCTCAGGCTGGGCGTGGAGGAATGGCGCAAGAGTTATGCCGAGCATGAGCCGCTCGGCAAAAAGGCCGTGCTCTTCGTGATGGTGGACGATACTCGGAATTGCGACGAAGTCGGCGAGTATCTCCAAAAGATCTGCCCAGAATTGCAGGGCGGCGTGCTTGTCATTCACACGAAGAACAATGGGGAGATCTCCGAAGCGGCATCGGGCAAAAACAAGGAAGAACTCGACCTGCTGCGCAAGCAGTCCAATACGATCGACCGCTGGGATTCGCCCTACAAGGCCATCGTCTCCGTCCTCATGCTCAAAGAAGGCTGGGATGTACGGAATGTGACGGTGATTTGCGGCCTCCGCGCCTATGCGGCGAAGTCGAATATTCTTCCTGAGCAAACTCTCGGGCGCGGCCTGCGTCGCATGTATCCCGGGAGCGACTCGGCCCGTGAAACTGTTTCGGTCATGGGAACACCGGCCTTCATGGAGTTTGTCGAGTCGATCCAAAGCGAAGGGCTGACCTTTGAAAGGGTGCCGATGGGAGGAGGCACAACCCGGCACGATTCGCTGATTGTGGAAATCGACAGCGGAAACCCGGAGAAAAATCTCGATGCGCTCGACATTTCCCTGCCGAAGCTTGCCCGCCGCTACCAACGCGCGTTCAAAAATCTCGACGCCTTGAATCCCCTCGCGTTGGGGAACCCGACGCTGACGCTCCAACCCTTCAGCGCGGACGAGACCCGCGAGATTGTTTTCAAAATGATGCTCGACGAGGAGGTTCACCACACCGTGACGCTCGATGGCACGGGGGTGGCCGATTACCGATCCGTCGTCGCATTTTTCGCCCGACAGCTTTTGAAAGACCTCCGGCTCGTGGGTGGGTATGATGTTTTGTATGGGAAGGTGAAATCCTTCCTGCGGGAAGGGCTGTTCTCCCCTTCACCGGTGAACCTGGAAGACCCCGTGGTCCTTCGCAACCTCTCCGAGCCCGAAGCAGGCAAGATCCTCTACGATTCTTTCAAGGCCGCGATCAACGGCCTCACCATTGAGGAGTCCGGCACAACTCAGGTGGAGGGGCGGATTCGCTTGAGGGAAGTTCGACCCTTCCGCACCGACTGGCGGCAGAATCTCCCGGCCACCAAATCGGTTTTCAACACAATTGTGGGCGAGCCGAATTCCGGCGGCTTCGAACTCCGCTTTGCCGCCTTTCTGGAACAGGCTCCGGATGTGCAAGCCTTCGCCAAAAACTACCTCGCCGTCGGCTTCCGCCTCGATTACGTGAAGGCCGACGGTGACCTGGCCCACTACGTGCCCGACTTCCTGGTTCGCACCGCCGATGGCCGCGTCTGGATCGTTGAGACGAAAGGCCGCAAGGAACTCGACCTGCCCCAGAAAATGGCACGTCTCCGCCAATGGTGCGCGGATGCCACGGCTGCTGAGGAAGGCCGGCAGGAGTATGACTTCGTCTTCGTGGATGAGACCGGCTTTGAGACACACTCACCGAAAACGTTCTCCGCGCTCACCGCCAGCTTTACCGATTATCGTGACGAAAGGGTGCAGCCATGAATGAATCCCAACTCAAGGAATTTCTCGCGGAATTGAATCAAACCGACGAACATCCCCGCTTGGAAGCCAAACAGGGATTGGGTGAATCCGCTTACGAAACGATCTGTGCATTCGCCAATGAGCCCGGATTGCAAGGTGGAGTGATGCTTCTCGGGGTGACTCGAAACGAGGATGATCTTTTCGGAGGGTATGAGGTGTGCGGCATCCAGCAGCCGGATCAGACCTCCGCCGATCTTGCCTCCGCGTGTTCCTCTCTCTTTAATTCACCCATCCGGCCCCGCATAACACCGGTACCCATCGGCGACAAAGTGGTCATTGTCGTCGAGGTCAATGAGCTTTCCGGTTCCGAGAAGCCGCTCTATTTCAAACGGCAGGGGCTCCCAAAAGGCGCGTGGAGGCGGGTAGGCTCCACGGACCAGCGGTGCGTTGAGGAAGATCTAGGGATTTTTTACTCACAGAAAGAACGGGAGCCTTTTGATATCCACATCTTCCACCACGCCACGCTGGAAGATTTGGATCCCGACGCGATTGAGCACTATCGAAAGCTCAGAGCCAATGTGAATCCCGATGCGGAGGAATTGAAATACTCCGATTTTGAAATGCTGCAGGCTCTTCACGCGATCCGTAGAGATTCCGAATCTTGGCGACCTACACTCACGGGTTTGCTACTGTTCGGGACCAGACTGGCTCTGCGTCGCGAGCTTCCGGCGATGCGCGTGGATTACATCCGGGTTGCGGGAAAGGAGTGGGTGCCCGATCCCGAGCGACGTTATGAGACGACCATTGACATGCGTGGCCCACTGCTCCAACTCGTAGATCGTGCACAGGCGGCAATTATGGACGACCTCCCGCGTGGCTTCGATCTTCCGGAAGGCAGCTCCCAGGCACTGACCCCGAGTCTCCCGTCCAAGGCCTTGCGCGAAGCCATCGTCAATGCCCTCATGCACCGTTCCTACCGTATTCACCAGCCAACCCAGATCATCCGCTACTCCAACCGCATCGAGATCCTCAATGCAGGATTTTCTCTTAAAAATGAGGATCAACTCGGCGCACCGGGTTCCCAGTTGCGCAACCCCAACCTCGCAGCGATTTTCCATGAGACGAACACGGCGGAAACCAAGGGCACCGGAATCCGGGTTATGCGTGAGCAGATGCGCACGCACGGATTCTCTCTTCCCACGTTTGAATCCGACAGGGCGAATGAGCGATTCACCGCTCGCTTCCTTCTGCACCATTTCCTCACCGAGTCGGACCTCGCTTGGCTGCGATCAATCCCCGGGCAGGATTTGTCCGACGCCCAGCGATATGCCCTCATTTTCATTCGCGAGAGTGGGGCCATCGACAACCCCACTCTGCGGCAGCTCACCGGAGGCGAAGTTTTGGAGACCAGCATGGAACTTCGCAAACTGCGTGACTGGGGATACTTGGAAAAAAAGGGCGGGGGTGCTGCCACCTATTATGTTCCCGGCGCGAAGTTTCCACCTCCGGAAGCAGAGGTGCCCATCCTGCAAAGTCATAACCCCCCTCCCGACTTTGCCCCTCAAAGTCACAACCCCCCTCCCGACTTTACCCTCCAAAGTCACAACCTCCCCGGCGACCTCGTCTCAAAAATTCAGACCTTGGGCGGAAAACCTGGCCTGCGGATCCGGCCCGTGATTCTGGAACTTTGCGCGTGGAAGCCCCTCAAAGTCTCCGAACTCGCGAAGATTCTCGGCAATCGCGATGAGGCAGCCCTTCGAAGAGATCACCTGAAACCCATGGTGGACGATGGAGACCTGGAATTGACCCACGAGGAGATGCTGAACCACCCTGATCAAGCCTACCGCGCCCGACCTTCCTGATCCCATGCCCCGCCACGAAGCCCATTACGAACTGACGGACACGGAGAAGCGTGACCTGATCAAGCTCATCGAGCAGGGGCGGCCCTTGCCGGAGAGATATCGCTTTCTTCTTTTTGATGACAAACGCGAGGTGGAACTCGTCTGGAATGGCAAGACGCGGGAGGTCTGCACCGCCATTCTCCCGTTTCAAACGCTCGAGCACATCGACGAACCCCGCCGGGAGGCCTCCGCGGCGGAGGAGCTCGGACTCGATTCCGGCGGGCGGCAGCTGAAGGGCTGGACGAACAAACTCATCTGGGGCGACAACAAATTGATCCTCTCCTCGCTCAAGGCGGGCGCGCTCCGGCGTCAGATCGAAGAGGCCGGAGGCCTCAAACTCATCTACATCGACCCTCCCTTCGACGTCGGCGCAGATTTCTCCATGGACATCGAGATCGGCGGCGAAACCTTCCACAAGGAGCCGAATCTCCTCGAGCAAATCGCCTACCGCGACACCTGGGGACGCGGCGCGGATTCGTTCATCGCCATGATTTATGAGCGGCTGATCCTCATGCGGGATTTGATGCACCCGGAGGGGAGCATTTATGTGCATTGCGATTGGCGGGTGAACTCGTTCCTCAGGTTGGCGATGGACGAAATCTTTGGCAAGGATCGCCTCTTAAACCACATCGTCTGGAAACGAACGCCGTTTGCCGGGAGTAGCAAAGCACGTGCGAATAAATTTCCAATCAACCAAGACACAATCCTCAGCTACACGCGCGGCGAAAGTTACCAATTCAATCAACAATACATCGACTACTCGGAAGAATATGAGGAGAGATTCAAATACAAAGATGTACGCGGCAATTACAGGAAGACTTTGCTTAAGACCTATTCGGCTGAAACCGAAAGGCGATTAAAGGCCGAAGACCGATGGATCGATCCGGTAAAGTCAGGAGCGTATCCGTCTTACAAACAGTATCTACATGAATCGAAAGGCAAACAGATCGAGGACATTTGGACGGACATCAATTTGGCGAAGGCTAAGCAACAAGATTTCTGTAAAAGTGGTCGGGTGATGAGGGGTGGAGTGGC
>CAZEYT010000028.1:0-34487 GCA_964516295.1 uncultured Chthoniobacterales bacterium
CCCGCCGCCCTCGCTTAAGTCGCAATTCACCAAGCAGGTGAGGAGTACGTTTATCTGAACTAAGGCATGCATTGGATGTTGAATGAGTTGGTGAAGGGACAGAGGACCGGGTTCGTGCTCATCCGGGCGCTGGAGCCGGTGGTCGGAATCGACGCGATGAAAAAAGCCCGCGGCTTGGACGCTTTGCAGGCCCTTTGCTCCGGTCCGGGAAAATTGAGCCGTGCCCTCGGGATCACGGGAGCCGATCACGGGAAAGATCTCTGCACGGATCCCAGGCAGGGATTCCACGCGGGGGCACCCGGGAAAATTTCCACCTCCCCACGCATTGGGATCAGTCGGGACAAGGAGCGGCTTTGGCGGTTCTATGCAACCGGTAACACACACGTGAGTCGCGCGCCGTCTCCCGGCCGTAAAAAATAAAAGACCGGGCGGGGGTTGAATCCCACCCGGTCTAATCTGGAATCGGTTGTCCTTATTTGGACGTTCCGATGCTGCTCGGAGCCGGAGCCGGCTGCGGCTTGCTGGCGCAAGCGCCGAGGCTGAGCGCCGAGACGGCTACCGCTGCTACTGCGAAAAATTTAACGAATTTCACGATGATTTTCCCCCTCCTTTCCTGGCATGTTGCCGAGGCGACTCTGCCATGTCCGCAACGGCTGACAACAAGAATCCACAGCCATTTTTCAGGCGATGAAAACCGGGGTTCCGGCCGGGACGCGGTCGAAAAGCTCGGCCACATCCGCATTTCGCAGCCGGACGCAACCGTGACTCGCCGGCGTGCCGATGGCGTCCTCCTGATTGGTGCCGTGGATGTAGATATAACGGTCGCGGGTGTTTTGGTTGGCGGGTTCGAGTCCCTCGAGCCAAAGAATCCGGGTGAGAACATGGTCCTCCTCGCCCCCGGGTTCGGCGAGTTCGCCGGTCGGTTGACGGGAGCGAAGAATGGCCCGCTCGGGAAGCCCGTCCCCAATTTTTTCCGCGATCCGGAACCGGCCGGTGGGAGTCCGGTAGCTCCCGGGTTCTGTGCCGAGGCCAAATTTTGAGGTCGAGACGGGCCAGGACTTGACCGATTGGCCATTCAAGAGAAGATCGAGGGTCTGCTCGGCCACGCTGACGTGGATCTCGAATCCGTTCGATTCCCGGGGTTGGTGGGCGGTGTCCATTTTTTCTCTCATTATGTCCAAATCCTTTCGAGTCGCAATCGTCGGGGCCTCCGGGGCCGTCGGCGTGGAAATGCTCCGAGTCATGGAGCGTCGCAACTTCCCCGTGGCGGATCTCCGCCTTCTGGCCTCGCCGCGTTCGGCCGGTCAGACCTTGGAATTCCGCGGCGAGTCGCACACGATCCAGCCGCTCGGGCTGAATTCGTTTGAGGGGATCGATGTGGCGCTCTTCAGTGCCGGCGGGTCGATTTCGAAGGAATTTGCGCCGGTCGCCGTTCGGTCCGGAGCGGTCGTCGTGGACAATTCTTCGGCCTTTCGCATGACCGATTACGTGCCGCTGGTGGTGCCGGAGATCAACGGGGCGGATGTCAAAAATCACGAGGGCATTATTGCGAACCCGAATTGCACCACGGCGATCACGCTCATGGCCCTGTATCCGCTTCACAAGAAATTCCGGGTCAAGCGCATCTTCGCCTCGAGCTACCAAGCCGTTTCCGGGGCGGGGGCACGCGCCATTGAAGAGCTCCGCCAGCAGGTCGATGCCGTGGCCAAAAATCTCACACTCCACCGTGAGATTTTCCCGCATCAGATCGCGTTCAATGTCATCCCGCAGGTCGATTCGTTTTTGGAGACCGGCTATACGAGGGAAGAAATGAAGATGCAAAACGAGGGCCGTCGCATCATGCATCTGCCTACGTTCAAGGCGTCCGTCACCTGCGTGCGGGTGCCGGTTTATCGGGCTCATTCGGTGGCGATCAGCGCGGAGTTTGAGCGTCCGGTCGGGTTGGGCGAAGCGGCCGAGGCCATTCGCACGGCGAGCGGGGTGCAATTGCAATCCGATTCCTACCCGATGCCCCTCGACGCCGCCGGGAAGGACGACTGCTTTGTGGGCCGGATGCGCCTCGACTGCGCGCTGGAAAACGGACTCGCTTTCTGGGTCTGTGGCGACCAACTCCTCAAGGGCGCGGCGCTCAACGCCATTCAGATCGCTGAACTTCTCTGATTCCGGGAAAAATCTCGGGAATCAGTTTCCGCCCGGCGCACCCGCAGGCGGCCCGGCGCGGTCGCCGACGCCATCAATAGGAAACTGCGGGCTGTTCTGGATGATTTGATCTCACACGGAAACCATCTGGTCCACGGACTGGTAGCCGAACGCCGTCGCCATCGCCTCCGGGGAGCGGAAACCGCCAAGTTTGGCCACCCGGTTCAGGGCGCGGCGGTCGGGTTTTGGCGCCGTCGCATAAGCCTGCCCGAGTTCCATCTCGCGGATGTCGCGGCAGGCTTGGGGATTCGAAAAATCGGTGCCGCTGACAAACGACGGCGCATATTGGTTTTGCCCCCGCTGTTCCGCGGCGGTTTCCACGAACAGGGATCCAATCGCGGATGACTCGACCCCGGCGGTCGGAAGATCACCCTCCGGAAAAGC
Organism: uncultured Chthoniobacterales bacterium; assembly: GCA_964516295.1. Lineage (GTDB taxonomy): Bacteria > Verrucomicrobiota > Verrucomicrobiia > Chthoniobacterales > Terrimicrobiaceae > CAZEYT01. The sequence continues at coordinate 2,584 of CAZEYT010000028.1, forward strand.
AGCAACCGGTGTCGTCTCCGCAGCGGGAGTCGCCGCCAGAGTCGCCGCGGCGGCGGGACTCGGAACCGGTGTTGTCTCGCTGGCAAAGCGAAATCGCGGCTTGCCGTCGCTCATCAAGGAAACCGCCAACGCTGCCGGCACGGCCATCGCGAGCGCTGCCCACAACAAATCCATCGTGGCCGGACCGATCCGGGCGCGATTATCGGGTTTCGGAGTGTCTGTGGCCTCGTTCACAAAAATCCGGGAGCCCCACCGTGGCGGCTCATACATCGCAACCTTATCGTTTTCTCCCGCTGTGCGAGGCAATTTGCGGGAGGGGCGGCGTTGCAATCCGCGCCCGAACCCGCTTCATTCGTCCCGGATGTCATCGACGTGGTTCACGTTCAGCCTGCAGGATTTTTCCTATGCGTTCCTGAGTGTTCTGCTCGAAGGAGTGCCCTTCATCCTGCTCGGGACGCTCCTCTCCGGGTTCATCGACCAATTTTTACCCTCACGCACGATGGTGCGTTTCCTCCCAAAAAACGTTTTCCTCGGCGTGTGTCTCAGTGCGGGAATGGGAATGTTTTTCCCGATGTGCGAATGCGGGATTGTCCCGGTGATCCGGCGTCTGATTTCCAAGGGTTTGCCGGTCTCGAATGCCGTCGCTTACATGCTGGCCGCTCCCATCGTGAATCCCATCGTCGCGCTCAGCACCTACGCTGCGTTTCGCGGGCAGGCGGCGGCGGAGTTCACGATTCTGCGCCTGGGGCTCGGCTACTTTGTCGCGGTGCTCGTGGCGATGGCCGTTCATCAACTGGCCATCGCGACCGTCCTTCGACGCCAGGTTCTGGAATCCGTGACGTTCGCGCCGGATACCGGTGGGACGCGCGGCGGTCCATTCCCCCGGCGGCTCCTCGCGGCCATCGAGAGCGGTGTGAAGGATTTTCTCGATGTCATGATTTACTTCGTTCTCGGCGTTGCCGTCGCCTCGATCTTCAGCACCGCGATCAACCAAGAGGTCATCCTGCCGCTGGCGCTCAATGACTGGACCGCCGTCGGCTCGATGATGACGCTGGCCGGAATTCTTTCGCTATGCAGCACGTCGGATGCCTTTATCGCCGCGACCTTCATTGCGTTTCCCGGCGTGGCGAAGCTCGCTTTCCTCGTGTTCGGGCCAATGATGGATCTCAAGCTCCTGTTCATTTATAGTGCGGTCTTCAACAAACGGTTCGTCGCCGGGTTGGCGGTCGGGTTGTTTGTTCTGATCGGGCTCCTCTGCGTGCGGTTGGCCTTTCTTGGACTATGAACAGCGTCGCATCTCGTTTTCTGGCCTCGGGGGTTCTCGTCGTCTGGGGCGTGGTGCTGGCCTATTTTCAAGTCTCGGGTCGTGTGGCGTCGTATTTGCATCCCGCGTTTCATCCCTGGACGTTTGCCTCGGGCCTCGTCCTGCTGCTGTTGGGTGTGGTGTTGATTTTTTCGGTTCCGTCCGCGGACCCGGAGGAGATGGAATCGACCGAAGAACACCCGCCGCTCCTCCGCCAGCTCTTTGGAGCCACCGTGCTGGTCGGGCCGATTCTCTTCGCCACGGCGGTGTCACCCAGTGAATTCGGAGCCACGGCGGTCCTCAATCGAGGCTTCGTGGAAAATGTCGCCGATCTCCCGGCTTTTACCCCTCCCATGGAGCCGCCGTTGCCCACGCTCGATGGATCCGTGGGTGAGGGGACGATGATGGATCCCGCCCTCTACCTCGGCAAAAATGAAAAAGGCCAGATCCGCGCGGAGACCGTCGATCTCCTCTACGCTGCCTCCGAGCCGACCATGCGCGAAGATTTTGATAACAAGGAAGTCGAGGTCATCGGACAATTCCTTCCCGCCCGCACCGGCAACGCGCAGGGCGATCGATTTCACCTCATCCGCATGTTTGTCATGTGCTGCGCCGCCGATGCCCGGCCCGTCGCGGTGACCGTCCAAGCTCCGCCCGGCACGACCTTTCCCGAGATGTCATGGATCAAAGTCACCGGCCGCGCCACGTTCCCCATCGAGGCCGGACGTCACACAGCCGTGATCGAAGCCGATGACATCATCGAGATCGACGCGCCGCCGGAGTCGTTTATTTATTGAGCATGATCCGCCGACTTCTCGCCGCCACCGCCGCGCTGCTTTGCCTTGTCCTGCCCGCCCAAGCCGAATTTCGCGGCGCATGGATTGCCAGCGTTCACAACATCAACTTCCCGTCGAAGTCCGGTCTTTCCGTTTCCGAGCAACAGGCCCAGGCCGCTCGTTTTCTGGATGCCGCCCGCGCTGCGGGACTCAACGCCATCCTTCTTCAGGTGCGACCGGAAAGCGATGCGCTCTACGAGTCCAAATTGGAGCCCGCAAGTCGCTACCTCACCGGCACGCAGGGGCGGGACCCCGGCTACGATCCGCTGGCATTTTTCATCGCCGAGGGTCGCAAACGAGGCATCGCCGTCCATGCGTGGCTCAACCCCTACCGCGCCGCCGCCAATGTCTCGATGCCCCGCGCGGCAAACCACATCAGCTGCCGCCTCCCGCAGTTTGCTTACAAAATCGGCAGCGTGCTTTGGATGGATCCCGGTGCGCCGGAAGTCCAGCGGCACATCGTGGCCGTCGTGCGGGATATCGTCCGCCGCTACGATGTCGCGGGCATTCATCTCGACGACTACTTTTATCCCTATCCGAAAAACGACGGCTCGATCACACCGTTCCCCGACAATGCCACCTACGCCGCCTATCGTGCTCGGGGCGGAACTTTGGACAAGGCCGACTGGCGGCGGGATAACGTGAACACGCTCATCCGCGCCATCGGCGCTGCCGTTCGTGCGGAGAAGCCCGGTGTGGAGTTTGGCGTGAGCCCGTTCGGCATCTACACCCGCGGCGCTCCGGCGGACGTAAAAGCCGGGGTGGACCAATTTCACCAACTTTACGCCGATCCGCTCAAATGGATGCGCGAGGGTTGGATCGACTACCTCGCCCCGCAACTGTATTGGGTCGAAAATGGCCCGCAGCGTTTCTCCTCGCTTCTTCGCTGGTGGCGGAGCTCGGAGCAGAATCCCCGCCGCGTTCCGATCTATCCCGGCATCGCCGTGGATCGCATGACATCCCATGGCTGGGACTCCTCCGAGATCGGCCGACAACTCGCCCTCGAACGCTCGATTCCCCCGGCCAGCGGATTCATCCTCTGGAACATCGCCGCCGTGTCGAAAAACACGAAAGGCGTCGTGCCGATCGTGCGCGGAAGGTGACGATTACTGTTCCGGGCTTACCAGCGCCGCCGCCCGGCATTTGAGACGGAAAAGCAGCGGACCGTCTTCAAAGCGCCGTAGGTCCTCGGGTCGGCTTTTGTCGAAATCCGCCAAAAACATGTCCTCGACCGTCTTGGCAAATGCCCGGTCCTCCACCGCGGCGGAGAGTTCGAAGTTCAACATGAACGAGCGGTAGTCGAGGTTGATCGAGCCAACGATCGAGAACGCGTCATCCGCCAAGAGCACCTTCTGGTGCATGAATCCCGGTTGGTAGCGGTAAACTTTCACCCCCGCCGCCCGCAGCTTCGGATAGTAGGTGAACGACGACAGCCACGGCAGAAGGTGGTCCGCATTTTTGGGAAGAATAATCCGCACATCCACCCCGCGAAGGGCCGCGTGGCAGATGGCATAGAGCAGGGGACTTGACGGCACGAAATAAGGACTCGCCAGCCACAGCCGCTTCTTCACGTCCTGGATCACCGACAGATAAACCGCCGCGCACACATTCCACTCCTCCGCCGGGCCCGAAGCCACGGGAAAAACAATCGCATTCGCACCCGGTACGGCGGCACTCGTGAGGCGGTAATCGGGCGGTGTTTTGGCCACATATGCCCAGTCTTCGAGGAATGACATTTGGAAGCCCGCCACGGCCGGACCTTCAATGCGCATATGAGTGTCCCGCCAGGATTCAAACTGGCGGCTTGGTCCGCAGTATTCATCCCCGACATTCAGACCTCCGACAAAAGCGACCTTTCCGTCGGCGATGACCAGCTTCCGGTGGTTGCGAAAATTGATCTGAAAGCGCGTGCCGTGTTGGCGATTCGTCACAAACGGCCGGATGTCCACGCCTTCTTGAACGAGCCGCGCCGTCCAATCCCGCGGCAGGTTCTTCGAGCCGATCCCGTCGAAGAGCACCCGGCACTTCACCCCGCGCCGCGCCGCAGCCACGAGACGCTCCGCCAGCGCCCGCCCGATTTTGTCATTCCGCAGGATGAAAAACTGGACCCACACCGATTCGGTCGCGCCATCGATGGCTTCGAAAATCGCGTCGAATGTTGCCTTTCCATCCACGAGCAATCGCACCGCATTCCCACCCGTCGCAACGAGTCGTGAGAGTTTCCGGGCCACCGCCGCCCCGTCCGCGCAGACTGGCGACACCTCCGCGCCGTAGCCTTCCAAATGCCGCACGGTGGACCGCAGCGCCTCGGTCAGCACGGGATCTTTGCCATCCACCGCCCGCGCGTATCCGGAAAATCGCGATTCGCCGAAAATCAGAAACAGCGGGATTGCCACGATGGGAAAAACAACCAGCGCGATGCACCAGCCGATGGACGACTGCGGGGTCCGCGCGATCAGGATGGCCCGGAAAGCGAGAAGGATGGCAACGATTTCCAGACCGATCGTTGCGGCTGCATAGACAAAGGCGAGATGTTCCACCGCGCGGAATTCTGGCCGTTCCCCGCGGATGGGGAAAGTTCAATTCACCGACACCAACCGCGCCGCCAGCTCCCGGCGATTGATCTTCCCCCGTGCATTGACCGGGATCCCGGCCACGGGGAAAATCTCCCGCGGTCGCTCCCAGGGCGCGAGATGCGTTGCACCGAAAGCACGCAATCCGGCTACGTCCGCTTCGCCCAATCCGACCACCGCCGCACAAACCATTTCGCCATGCGGCGGACGAGGCGCCCCAAAGACAACAACCTCGCGCACCCCGGGATACTTCGCCAAAACCTGCTCGACCACCGAAGGCGAAATCTTTTTGCCGCCGACATTGATGAAATCCGCCTCGCGCCCCACCAGGCGAAATCCTCCGCGCCAGGGAACCACACGGTCGGCCGGTTCAAACACGCCGCTCCCGTCCAGCCCACCCACGGCAGCACTGTGGATACGGATCCTCCCGCCCGCCTCCTCAAAGGCCGGTTCCGCCCACTCGATCTGCACACCTGCCACTGGCGTTCCGACGAAACCCGCCTCAAAAATCGGTTCCTCCGTCGGATCATAGCAAATGCCGCCGCACTCGGACGCTCCATAGAATGAATGAATTTTCCTCCCGAACTTTTCGTGAAAAGCCCGCGCCACGCCGGGATCGAGCGGAGCTCCGGCCGAAATGCAAAGCCGCAGCCGTCCGGGCAGGCGATCCGCGGCGAGCAGCGCCCGGAACATCGCGGGTACCGCCGGGAGCACGGTCGCAGCGGACGTTTCCAGCCCGCGCTCCAATGCCCGGGGAAGCGCATCCGTTGCTGTCACCACCGGAATTCCACGAACCAAAAGTGGCGTCACCAGATTGCTGAATCCATACGAATGCGTGAACGCGACGATGCCATACGCCCGATCTTCCGCGACGAGCCCCATCGTTTCGCAAATCTGGTCGGCATCCGCCAACAATTGCGCGTCGGTGAAGGGCAGGGCCGTCGGCTCGGATGTTGTTCCCGAGGTCAGCTTGTAGAGTACGACAGCCTCCGGTCCGTCCCACCCGCCATCCCGGTCGGTCAGACGGACCGCCTCCCCATGGCCACTGGCCACGGTCCCGGCACTGATCGACGCGGCGATCCGCTCGACAGCAGCCGGGGGAACGCCGGCATCCACCAGACAAACGGCGCGTCCGGCGCGCCAGGCTCCCAGCAAAAGTCCCGGGAACACCGGCCCATTCGCCAGTTGCAGCACCACGGCACCTCGTCCGCCCTCGAGCGCGGCGGCAAAGCTCCGCGCCTCCGCCTCGATATCCGCCCAACTCCGCGCCACCGCCCCGTCGGACGAAAAAATCGCGCCCCCGCTGCGGTTGCGGAGCACCGTCTGCCATCGGGTCTGAATCTGCGGCGCTATCAAATTGGTTGTTGCTTTCGAAGACACTCGCGATATTCTGACGGACTTTTCAAGAATGAAGCCAGAGATTCATCCAGAGTATCGCGAGACGGTCATTGTCTGCGCCTGCGGGGCCACGTATCGCACACGTTCCACCAAGGACAACATCAAGATCGGCATTTGCGCTGCCTGCCATCCGTTCTTTACGGGCGAGCAGAAGTTTGTCGACACAGCCGGCCGCGTCGACAAATTCAAGCGCCGATACGGCTCCGTGCGCGCCGCCCGCGCCACGAAAAAGCTCTAGGTTTCGACCCGACGATTTCAACGGTGAGTGTGCCTGCCGGTGCATTCACCGTTTTTTCGTGCCATGGATTTTGAACCTCTCATCGAGCGCAAGCGCCGCCGCTTTTCCGAACTGGAGAGCCGCATCGCCGATCCCGCTCTCTTCGATGATGCCCGTCTCGGACGCGAAGTTCTTCGCGAACACGCTTCGACCAAGGAACTCCTCGAAACGTGGGACCGCCTCGTGCGCTCCCGGCGGGAACTCTCCGAAAATCGCGAACTGGCCGCAGCCCCGGATCGCGAGATGGCCGAGCTCGCCCTCGCCGAGATTCCCGTCCTCGAATCCCTGATCCCCGAGCTCGAACGCGCTGTCCAGATCGCGCTCCTCCCGCCCGAGCCGGACGAGGATCGCGATGCCATCGTGGAAATCCGAGCCGGCACCGGGGGCACCGAAGCCGCACTTTTTGCAGCGGATCTTTTCCGCATGTATACCCGGTATGCCGACGCCCTCGGCTTGAAGGTGGAAGAAATGGAATCCAGCTCGGCCGATCTCGGCGGGCTCCGCGAGGTTATTTTCCGCGTTTCCGGCACATCGGTTTTTCGCCGTTTTCGCTACGAGAGTGGTGTGCATCGCGTCCAACGCGTCCCGGCCACAGAGGCCCAGGGGCGCATTCACACTTCCACCGCCACCGTCGCCGTCCTGCCGGAAGCCGAGGAAGTCGATCTCGACTTGAAAATGGAGGACCTCCGCATTGAAGTCTGCCGCGCCGGCGGTCCGGGCGGGCAGGGGGTCAATACCACCGACTCGGCCGTTCAGGTCATGCACATCCCCACCGGCCGCATCGTCCGCTGTCAGGACGGCCGCAGCCAGCAGCAGAACAAAGAACGGGCCCTCCAGATCATGCGCTCCCGGCTCCTGGAGGACAAACGCCGCGAGGAACAGGAAAAATACTCGGCCCACCGCAAAAGCCTTATCGGTGGCGGCGGGCGGGAGGAAAAAATCCGCACCTACAACTTCGCCGAGAACCGCGTCACCGACCACCGCATCAAGCTCTCGCTTTACAATCTCGACCGCTTCCTCCAAGGCGACATCGGAGCCATGGTCGAGGCCCTCCAAGCCAGTGATATCGAGGACCGCCTCCGCGAAGCCGGCATGGCGTGATTCGCATTGGCCGCACGGCCCCGGCCTGTCAACATGCCTCGCATGGCTCGACTCTTTGTTTGTGTGTGCCTTCTTGTCCTCCCCGCAATCGCTCTTGCGGGAGAAGCAAACGAAGCCGCCCGCGTGGCCGAGACTTTCCTCAATGACTACGTCCGCGCCTCGGCGAAATTCTCCGACAGCTATGAGTCCGCCATCGCGTGGGTGAAAAGGAACCCCCGGACCGCACCGGCCTTCCGCACCGCTCTCGAGAAACTCTACCGCGACGCATCGAAAAAGGACCCCGAACTCGGCTACGGCGCGGATGCGATTGTGGGCGGTCAGGATTTTCCCGACCGCTTCACCGTCGCCGAAAGCCGGGTCTCCGGAATCCACGCTTACGTCGTCCTGACCGGCCCGCCATCGTTTCCCATGAAAGTCCCCGTCCGCCTCATCGCCGTGAACGAGCAATGGAAGGTCGACGGTTCGGGCGATCTTGCCGGTCACCGACCGAAGGGACTATGAACAAACGCGACATCCTCGCCGCGATCCTCGACGAACTCCGCGAGGGCTTCGAATGGCGGCAGTCCACTTCCAAGCGCACCCGCGCCGCCGGGAATGATGCCGAAAGCAAGGCCGAGAGCAAATACGACACGCTCTCCATCGAGGAAAACTATCTCGCCGACGGCCTCGCCAAAAAGGCCCGGGAAGCCGCCGAAGCCGCGGCCGAACTGGAGCTTCTCCCGCTCCGCGATTTTGCTCCGGACGAACCCGCCGATCTCGGAGCTCTCATCGAAGTCGCCTTCTCCGATGGCGTCCAATGGTTTTTTCTGGCACCCGCCGGCGGCGGCACCGAAATCACCCACGACGGCCACTCCATCACCGTCGTCACCACCGCATCCCCCGTCGGTTCCCAACTCTCGGGCCTCACGGTTGGCTCCACTCTTTCCCGCCCCCCCGCGCGGATCCTCCGCATCCTATGACCATGTCCAGAAAAACGCTCACAACCGCCGCCGTCGTACTGGCCGTCGTCATTGGTCTCGCGCTCACCGAGTGGCTCATGGGCCGCTCACTCTTCGGCCCGGCCGGTCGCCCGATCCTCTGGGTTGGCGGCATCTGGGATGCCAACTGCTCGCAAGGCTTCGCCGATCCCTACGCATTCTCGCACATCGCCCACGGCCTCATTTTCTTTTTCCTCCTTTGGCTTGTCGCCCGACGCGTCCCGCTCCGAACCCGCTACCTCATCGCCGTAATCCTCGAAGCCGGCTGGGAACTCCTCGAAAACTCCCCCATCATCATCAACCGCTACCGCGACGCCACCATCGCCCTCGGCTACGCCGGCGACAGCATCTTCAACTCCGTGAGCGACCTGGTCATGATGTCCCTCGGGTTTCTTTTTGCGTGGCGCATGCCCGTCTGGGCCAGCGTTGTTCTCCTCCTCGTCATGGAAATTGGATGCGCTCTGTGGGTGCGCGACAACCTCACCCTCAACGTCATCATGCTCCTCCACCCCATCGAGGCCATCAAAACCTGGCAACTCGGTGCCCAACCCTGATCTCTCTCGAAGACAAAGAGAAAGACGGGATTTTTGAGATGTCCCGGAAAAGCGACAGAAAGAGATCGGATTCAATCCTCTCTGACCCCAAAGGGCCGCCAGTCCACGCAAACACTCCGGTTAAATGGAGAACAGCTGTCGCATCCGCCGGTCTCCTCAACGAATGCGGCGCGCCGGGATAAACAAATTGTTCTTCTGACGGCCGAGCATCATGAAATGGACGGAGCCAAGATCTGTGATCTGGAGAAAAAGCGCTGGCGCTTTCCTGTCCGCCCAACGTCTCCGTTCAAAGACCGCCGCGGACCCTATGCGAATCCCGATACCTCGCTGCTTTACCCAAAGAAGGCTCCTCATCGGATGCCCGTCGCAAATCCCCTTGAAATCCATGCCTCGGTCTCGAATCCCCTTGATCGGCAGTGGGTCGGGACGAAAGCGCAAGCGGCCGTCAATGCGCAAAACGATTCGGTGCAGCGGTCACCGGGATTGGCTCTTGGATTCGCTGCGCGAATTGGCGGAGGGGGTGGGATTCGAACCCACGGAACATCGCTGTTCAGCGGTTTTCAAGACCGCCGCAATCGACCACTCTGCCACCCCTCCAAATAAGCCGATGGAAAACGCTACACCGGACCGGCGGTGGAGGGCAATGCGTGACGTGAGTGGAATGGCTCTTTTCTTTACGTTCGAGAAGAGCGTTGATACGCTCCGCTGCGAATTGCTTGTGCTATGAACTCACGATTTTTCTCCCTGCTCCTTCCCCTGCTGGCTGTCTCGCTCCTCGGGGGATGTTCCCTCAAGGAAAAATACGCCAGGAATGCCGAGGCTTCGCGTTCCTGGCTGGCGGCTTCAAAAAACGGCACCGCAACGACGAATTTCGAAGGAACGTATTACTCGCCGGAGTGGGGGGCCGTGGTTCTCAATCAGAACAAAGGGCGTTTGAGCGGCTCGATGGCACACTATCACATTGATGGAGTGGTGAGTGGCCGGACGGCATCTCTTCTTTTGATTGATAACTCCTGGACCGAATACACGATGGTCTTGAATCTCCGCGACGCGGAGGTTTTGGAGGGTAATTACTCCGCCTATGTGCCGTTCTCGGACAAGGACGCAGCGCCGGTCACGCTTTACCGGATTTCGCGGTGATGATCCGCCGCGTTTTCTGCCTTTTGCTTCTGGTTCTGTTCTCGGGGTGCTCGATCATCAACGAGGTCACCGACGAACGTTACAATCGCAACAACGCGGCTGGGGATCGATGGCTCTCGGACCAGCTGGGTTCGGCCGAGATCAATGTCAGCGGGAATTGGACGAGCAATGATTGGGGAAGAGCGGAGTTGGTGCAGCGGGGGCGTCAGATTTCCGGGAGCCTCGGCGGTTACAATGTGCGCGGCGTGGCCAGCGGGACGCGGGCTTATCTGCTGATCGCTCAGGGCGAGTGGTATTATTACAGTGCCGTCTTGGAAATGCCTCGGCCGGGGTTGTTGACCGGGCGGTTCTCTCGCGCAATTCCCTTCGTTCGCGGATTTTCCCGGCCGATGCGCCTGGAGCAGTTGGCCTTCTGATTTTTCGGGAAAAGTCGGGCTCGGCAGTTGATTTTTGCGCCTGTTGCGCGGATTCTCCGCGGATGCACGATCCCCGTTGCGCCAAGCTCGCCGAAGTTCTCGTCCGCCACTCGACCAAACTCACGAAGGACGAAAACGTCCTGATCGACCTTTTTGATGTCCCCGAGGATATTGGGATCTCCATCGTTCGCGCGGCGCGTCAGGCCGGGGCGGTGCCCTTTGTCGCGGTGCACAATGCCCGTCTTTCCCGCGAAATGGCCCTCGGGGCGACCGAGGACCAGCTTGGGGTGTCGGCGACGGTCGAACTGGCCCGAATGAAGAAAATGCACGCGTACATCGCCGTCCGAGGCAGTCACAACATCACCGAAATGTCGGATGTGCCTGAGGAAAAAATGCGTTTGATCTCCGGGGTGATGCGGCCTGTGATGGATTGGCGCATCAACAAAACAAAGTGGGTCGTCCTCCGCTGGCCGACCGCAGCGATGGCGCAGCAGGCGCAGATGAGCACCGAAGCCTTCGAGGAGTTTTATTTCAAAGTCTGCACGCTCAATTACGCGCGCATGGCTCCGGGCATGAAGGCGCTCAAAGCGCTTATGGACAAGACCGATCGTGTCCACCTCAAAGGCCCGGAGACGGACCTGCGGTTTTCGATCAAAGGGATCGGCTCGGTGGTCTGCGGCGGAGATCGGAATATTCCGGACGGCGAGGTTTTTTCCTGCCCGGTGAGGGACAGTGTCGAGGGCGTCGTGACTTTCAATGTGCCCAGCATTTATCAGGGAATTGCCTTCGACAATGTGCGGCTGGAATTTTCCAAAGGTCGCATCGTGCAGGCCACGGCCAATAACACCGCGGCATTGAACAAGATTCTCGACAGCGATACCGGGGCCCGGTTCATCGGAGAGTTCTCGCTCGGCTTCAACCCCCACATCCTGCATCCGATGCGCGATATTCTTTTCGACGAAAAGATCTCCGGCTCGTTTCACTTCACGCCGGGGCAGGCTTATGAAATAGGCGGCAATGGCAACAAGAGCCGCATCCATTGGGACATGGTTTCGATCCAACGTCCGGACTACGGCGGCGGGGAAGTCTGGTTCGACGGAAAGTTGATTCGGAAAGACGGTCTCTTTACCGTTCCGGCGTTGAAGAAACTCAACCCGGATTATCTCGCCGGCTGATCGGTAGAGAAATCGAAGACAATTATCCTGCCAGAGCTGCCAGTTTGGCTTCCTGCCCCGAGAGCCATGTTCGAAGGATCGCGTGAGCCGGGTCATCCAGTCCGGGATCGCTCTCAAAAATCGAACGGGCGAGATCGCGGGCGGATTGCAGGACGGCCGCATCGCGCGGGAGACTGCCGAGACGGAGCGGTGGCAGACCGGTCTGGGCCGTTCCGAGAAGATCGCCCGGACCGCGGAGTCGAAGATCGGCTTCCGCGACTTCAAATCCGTCGTTCGTTTGCTCGAGGACCTGAAGTTTTTCGAGTGTCTCTGGCTCGGAATTTCCCGGCATAAGAATACAGTAGGACTTGTGTTGTCCGCGTCCGACGCGACCGCGCAGCTGGTGCAGTTGGGCCAACCCGAAGCGTTCTGCATTTTCTATGAGCATGACGTTGGCATTCGGAACATCGACTCCGACTTCGATGACGCTCGTCGCGATGAGAACTTTCGTCCGGCCTTCACTGAAGGATTGAATCACGGCGTCTTTCTCCTCGGCCTTCATCCGGCCGTGGAGCAGCCCGCAGGAGTGTGGGGCGAGGAGCGGTTTCCATTTCTCAAATTCCTCGGCCGCCGCTTTGGCTTCCAGCTTTTCCGAGGCATCGACGAGTGGATAAACAATGTAAGCTTGGCGTCCTGCGGCCGCCTGATCGCGCAAAAAGGCGGCTGCTTCGGGGAGCTTTTCAGGCGACCGAATTCCGGTGATGAGACGTCCACGATTCGAGGGCTTCTCGTCCAGAATGGTTACGTCCAAATCGCCATAGGCCGTTTGTGCGAGCGTTCGCGGGATCGGGGTGGCGGTCATCACCAGCACATCGGGTGCCTCGTCGCGCGAGGAAAGCTTCACGCGCTGCATGACGCCGAACTTGTGTTGTTCGTCAATGACGACAAGACCCACATTTTTCAAATCCTCCGGGTCGTGAAGAAGCGCGTGCGTTCCAACGAGAATATGGGGCGGCCGGTCGTCTTCCCAGAATCCCGCCGTGGTTTGCCGGCGCTGGCTGCCGGTGCGGAGGCCGACCCGCAGGCTGAGGGGTTCGAGCATGCGGGTGAAGGTGCGGAAGTGTTGCTCGGCGAGGATTTGGGTGGGCGCCATAATGGCTGCCTGATACCCGGCTTCCACCGCGAGAACGGCGGCCGAGAGGGCGACGATGGTTTTTCCGGATCCGACATCACCCTGCAGGAGGCGGTTCATGCGACGCGGGGTGGCCATGTCGCGTCGGATCTCGGCAATGGCCCGTTTCTGGGCAGTCGTCAGCTCGAAAGGCAGCGCGGTGTGAAGCTGGGTGAGCAGCGTGCCGGAGGACTCGCGACTCCGGCCGGGCAAGGCATCCAGACGGGCACGGCGCGAGACGATGAGAGCCTGCATGGCAAAAAACTCCTCGCCGACGAGAATCTCGCGAGCCTCGCGGTGTTCATCCCACGACTTCGGGAAATGGATGGCCCGGAGAGCACCAATGCGGGCGGCATCGTTTGCACGGCCCGGAATGAGGCTTTGGAGAGCCGTGAGATCGGTGACTTCCAGGGCCTGCCAGATCCATTCGCGGAGGCGGCGGACGGGCACGCCTTCGCCCGCCGGGTGGACCGGGGTGATGCGATTGATGTGCACGCGAGGAGCCTCGGGATCGCGTTCGATGACTTCAAATTCGGGAAAATCGAGAACGGTCTGGCGGCCCTTTCTTCGTGAGCGGCCGTAAACAACGAGTTCATCGCCAACGGCCACCATTTTGGAGACGTAAGGCATGTTGAACCACCGGCAGAGGACCTGAGCCCCGAATCCGCCGGGGCCGTCTTCTTCGAGGGTGAGTTGAAATCCCCGCCGCCAGCCGCCGTAGGGTAGGTGTGAGGCTTTGACAATCCGTCCATGAAGGAGAACCGGCTGGATCGAGTCGCCGTCTGGAAACGGCTCGAATCGTGAGCGGTCTTCGTGCCGTCGCGGATAGTGCGAGACGAGGTCGCCGAGGGATTCCAGACCGAGCCGCCGAAGATTCGGCAACCGCTGGCGCGGGATCCACTCCAGATCGGACAGTGGGATGCCGGGCGGGAGCTTCACGCGGCAGAGCGGATATCGACGATTTGCATTTGAGCGGAGACGCGGCCGTTGAATTCGTTGCGTTCGATGAGGTAGGCGACATCCCACGGCGGACGTGGAAGCTCGGTTTCGGCTCCGTTGAAAAAGATGGCCTGAACGCGCTGGCGACCTGCGGCGAATTCGAGGCGAAGGTGTTTTTCTTTCAGAACTTTTGGTGCAGCCAATGGAGCCAGACCACGAGCGAAGAGGACCGGTTGGGGATTGCCCATACCGAACGGTTCAAGAGCCTGTTGAGCCTCCAGAAGGTCCTCGCCAAAGGAATGAAGCGGACACTCGGCATGGAGCCGCAGCGAGGGGACGAGCATTTCGTCGCTGAGCATGGTACGGGCTGCGGCTTCGAAGGCCCGGCGAAAATCTTCCAGCTGACTCTCGTGCAAACTGAGGCCGGCGGCCATGTCGTGGCCGCCGTATTTGAGAAGGTGGACGGCGCACTGCGAGAGGGCTGTCACCAGCGAAAGCCCCTCGATACTTCGACCGCTTCCTTTTCCATCGCCCGATTCATCGAAGCCGACGACGATGACCGGTCGGTGATGTCTGCGTGTCACGCGCGAGGCCACGATGCCGAGCACGCCGTGATGCCAGTCGCGGGCACCGGCGACGATGGTGGCATGGCGATCCGGCTGGTAGTGGGCTTGCAGCCATTTTTCAACTTCGAGGGCGACGGAATGCTCGACGGCCTGGCGATCGCGATTCTGGCGGTCCAGACTGGCCGCCAGGCGCGCGGCTTCTGCGGGATCGTTCGTGGTGAGAAGGCGGAGGGATTCCTGAGCCGTTCCGAGACGTCCGGAGGCATTGATGCGGGGCCCCAGCCGAAATCCCACATCGCTGGCCCGGAGTGGCGGTTGAACACCGGCGACGCGCATGAGCGCGGCGAGTCCGGTCCAACGGGTGGAGCCCATTTGTTGGAGCCCGGCTCGGACAAGAATGCGGTTCTCGCCATCCAGAGGGACGAGGTCCGCAACCGTGGCAAGGGCAACGATGTCGAGAACCGTTTTGAGATCGAACCCCTCAAGCGGTGAAGATTTCAAAAGAGCATGCGCTGTTTTGAATGCCACGCCGGCGCTGCAAAGGTAGGAAAACTCCGGCACCCCGCATTTTGGATTCACCCGCGCGATACAATCCGGCCTGGCACCCTCGGGTTCGTGATGGTCGAGGATCAGAACATCGACACCGCGTTGCCGGAGGTAATGAACTTCTTCCCGGGAGTTCGTGCCGCAATCCACGGCGATGAGAAGTTCCGGGGAATGCTCCTCGAGGCAGCGTTCGATTCCGGCTCGACTGAGACCGTAACCCTCTTCGGCCCGGAGCGGTAAAAAACACGTTACCGAAGCGCCGTGGGCTGTGAGGACACGATGGAGGAGGGCAAGCGATGCCACGCCGTCCACATCGTAATCTCCATAAAGAACGATACGCTCTTTGTTTCGAAGCGCCTGTTCGATCCGGGAGATCGCCGCGGGCATTTCGGGCAGGAGATTGGGATTGCTGAGGGACTTCAGACGCGGATGAAGAAACGTCTCCATGGCATCAAGGGAGTCGAGGCGGGCGAGGAGAAGACCGGCGACAAAAGCCGGAACCCCGAGGTCTTTGGCTGCCCGGCGCATCTCATCGGCGTTCTGTTCCCTGGGCAAAATCCAACGGCGCTGCATCGGGCGAAGATTAGGCAGTCCGGCGCTTGTTGGCAACCGGGAGAGCGGATCAATCGAGCGACGCGAGCCAGTCTTTCGCGAAGCTGAGATCGTTGGGGATGAGTCCGTGTCCGGCCGGGACGAGCTGAGATGCGACCTGCGCTCCGCGTGCCTGGAGTTGACGGATGATGCGGTCGGGATCCTCCGGCGAACGGAGAGGATCTTGAAGCCCTGAAAGAATGAGGATTTTCTTTCCCGAAAGGTCGGCGTCCGGGATGTCGTCCGAAACAAACATGGGTCGAAAAAGGACGGCGGCGGCAAGGGATTCTGGACGCAGGAGGAGAAGTCCGAGCGCGATATTGGCACCATTGGAGTAGCCGACGGCGACGCGGGAGGTGGCCGGGAGTTCGTGACGGTCGTCGGCCAGCGTCAGGAAGTCCGCGAGTTCCCTCGTGCGGAATTTCCAGTCCTCGACATCCAGAACGCCCTCGGCGAAGCGTCGGAAAAATCGCGGGGCCCCGCGTTCGAGGACGCGGCCCCGCAGGCTGAGCAGAGCGGCGTCCGGCAGAAGCTGTCCGCCCAGTGGGAGCAGATCGTTCTCATCGCCGCCGGTTCCGTGCAGGAGCAGAAGGTGCCTTGCGGTCGGGCGTGACGCGGCTTGGAAAATGTATTCGAAGTCCGGTCGGTTCATGACGGACCGGCGAGCGGCGGCAGGAGGGATTCGATCATTTCCCTCCGGGCTTCGACCCATGGCGGGAGTTTCAGGTTTTGTCCCAGGGTCTCGACGCTCTCGTCGATCGCAAAGCCGGGACCGTCCGTCGCGATTTCAAAAAGCACGCCTCCCGGCTCGCGGAAGTAAATCGAATGGAAGTAGGTGCGATCCATCACCGGAGAAACAGAAAAGCCAAGGGTGAGGAGGGCCTCGCGTGCAGCGCGTTGAGCGTCATCATCCGAGGAGCGAAAGGCGACATGGTGAATCGTCCCGGCTCCCCCGGTGCCGTGCGAACCGTCGGCATCTTCGATCAGATCAACCGTCGAACCGGTTTCCTCAAAGAGATACCGCCGACGGTTTGCTTCCTGACCGAGAAAACGGGCTCCAAAAGATCGGGTGAGAAAATCGGATGTGGGCCCGTGATTTCTGAGAAGCAGGGTCACTCCGTGAAAGGCCCGGATGGCGTGGGATGTCGGGATACCGTCGGCTTCCGGAATCTGAGTTGTTGCGGGCGAAACCGTTTCCACCAACTCCACGAGAAATCCGTCCGGATCGAGAAATCCGAGCACGTCATTGCCGAAGCGTGTTTGCTTAGCCATGATCGAAAGGCCGCGCGAGCGAAGGCGCTCGTTCCAGAAGTCGAGACTGCCGGTCGGCACCTGAAAGGCAAAGGACGTGGCCTGTCCGACTCCGGCTCGTCCCCGGCGGAGATCCGGAATCGGGAAGAACGTCAGGATGGTTCCCGGGGTTCCCACCTGATCGCCAAAGTAGAGGTGGTATGTGCCGGGATCGTCGAAGTTGACCGTTTTCTTTACCAACCGGAGGCCCAGCGTCGCGGTGTAAAAAGCGGCATTTCGCACCGGATCCGAGGCCATCGCGGTGACATGATGAAGGCCGGAAGATTTCATCGGATTCAGAGCGTACGGTCGGCGTGAATCTTGACGTGGAGGTGGAAATGGTCGTTGACGAGATGCTGGCCGAGGCATCGGAAAAATTTTCCGGATCCGTAGATGCTGCCGAACTCGGTGCGGTCGACCTCGAACTGAGCCTGGGCCGTGAGGCGCTGACCGCCCGGGGCGGCGGCCACGAGCGTGTCGAAGGCAAGGGGACGGGTTGTCCCGCGGACGGTGGCCCGGCCGGAGACATGGAAATTCGGCGTTCCCTCGGTGGCCTCGGGGACGGCTGTCGCTTGATCGGCTTCGAATGTGGCGAGCGGATATTTATCGGCGAGAAAGAAGTCCGAGTGCAGGAGATGGCGCACGAGTGTGGCGCGGAGACCTTCGTCGGGGATGTCGTCGCATTGGATCGAACGGACATCCACGGCAAAACGGGCCTCGGTGAGAACATTGTCGCGGACGGTCAGGACGCCGCTCTCGAACCGGACTGTCCCGTGGTGATGGTTAAAAAGGTTGCGACCGGTCCAGCGAATGAGGCTCTCGGCGGTATTGACTTGAAATGTGCCCGAAAGCGGAGCGGTATCCGGGACGCCATCGCCCTCGAGGGGAAATCCGGCGTCCGTCCACTCGGCCAGTCCTCCGTCGAAAGCCGCGACATTCGACCAGCCCGCTTCACGCAGTTTCTCCGCGGCAACGGCCGCTTCGCATCCGCCGTGGCCAGCGCCGTAGGTGATGACGGGGGAGGATTTCTCGGGTACGAGCGCGGCGGCTTTTTCGAGAAATGCGATTTCGTAAACGCAGGCATTCTTCGACCCGGGGAGGCGTCTGTGGGAAAACACATCCTCGGGAAGAACGTGGAGGAGGGTTGGTGGATGAGGGGACTGAAGGGTGGCGAAGAGTTCGGAGGCGGTCATGGCGCGGAGGGCTTGAGGAAGGTGTTTTCGAAAGCCGCCGCTGTTGCGGCAATGTGGACCGGGGTCGTACCGCAGCAACCGCCGATGATTTTCGCACCGAGTTTTGCCAAGGACACGGCTGCGGAGGCGAAGTCGGCGGGCGACAGATCGTAGGTGGCGCGATCGTTTTCGATGCGTGGAAGCCCGGCATTCGGAAAAACCGCCAGCGGGGGTTCGTCCGGAATTCCCGACTCGAGCAATCGGATCGCGGCGGCGGGGCCGTTAACGCAATTGATGCCGATGACCTCGGCGTCATTGCGGGCGAGTTTTTTGAAGGCCTCGGACATATTGGTTCCGTCGGGAAGATTTCCGTGGGAATCGAAAACCATCGAGCAGACGGCCGGACAATGGTGCAGAGAATACTTCACTTCCAGTGCCGTGAGGAGCTCGTCGAGGTTCTGAAATGTTTCGAGAAAAATGATGCGCGCGCCGCCGTCGAGGAGAGCTCCGAGTTGCTCGCGGAAAAGGTCAGCCTGTTGCGGGAGGGGAATACCCGGAACGCCGATCGGGCCGACCGAGCCGGCGATGGTGACGTCTCCGCGATCCTTGACGGCGAGCCGGGCGATCTGGGCGGCCTGCCAGTTGATTTCGTTGACGTGACCGGCGAGGCCATGGCGTTCGAGGCGGGCGGCATTGGCGCCGAACGAGTTGGTGCGAACAATGCGGGCTCCCGCGTCGGCGTAGGCACTGTGAACGGCCATTACGCGGTCCGGGTCCTCGATGCACAGGGCTTCGAGACACGAACCGGGAGTGGCCCCGTTGTGGAGCAACCAAGAGCCCATGGCCCCGTCGGCGAGGAGCGGTCCGGACTCAAGGCGTTCGAGAAGGTTCATGAAAGTTTTCTACGTTTGGCGACGAGAAAATAGGACGCTGCGTAAGTGCCCGCGCAGAAAAGGGCGGTGACGACAAGGGAAAGACCGAGACCCGGAAGCCCCTCGACGGCGGGACCGCCCATCGACTGGCGAATGGCTGCGACGCCGTAGGTCACGGGGTTGAGCAGTCCGATCCAACCAATGACCGAAGCTCCCGCAGGAAGGGGAAACAACGCGCCGGAGACCATCCAGAGGGGCATGAGAACGATGTTCATGATCGCATGAAATCCCTGCGTGGAATCCATCGGCCAGGCCACGAGAAAGCCCAGTCCGGTCATGCTGAATCCGACCAAAACAAACGCAAGGGCGAGGGCGGGCAGGAGATGAAGCGGGAACGAGATTCCGGCGAAAGGCGCCAGAATGCAGAAGAGAACGGCCTGGCCGACCGCGAGCGTTGTGCCGCCCAGGAATTTCCCCAAAACAATGGCGCCGGGAGAAACCGGGGCGACCAGCACGCCTTGGAGGAATCCTTCGCGACGATCTTCGATGACCGAGATCGTTGAGAAAATCGCCGTGAAAAGCATGATGAGAACAAGCGTTCCCGGGAAGAAATAGGCGAGGTAGCTCATGCCATCGGAGCCCGGTGGTTGGAAGGATGGCGTAAAGCCCGCGCCGAGGAGGACCCAGAAGACCAGGGGCGTCGCGAGAGCTCCAATGATCCGGTTTTTTTGCCGGAGGAAGCGCACGACATCGCGATGCCAAAGGGCGGCGGCGGGTCGCCAGAGGAACATGTTATTCATTGAGGCGGCGTCCAGTTTGGAAAAGGAAAACATCCTCGAGCGTTGGCTTCGAGATGGTCGAGGAAAGGATCGCGGCGGGAAGCGCCGCGGAGAGGCGGGAGGCGAGGCTATGTGCGCCATCGGTCGCGACGCGGACCTCGTCTTCGGTGGCGTGTGGGGCGAGCTGCTGCTCGTCGCGGAGCCACGATGCGACGGCCTCGGTGGCCGGGGTGGCGATGCGGAGGATCTCCGGACCGGTCGCTGCGAGAAGCTCCGCCGGTGGAGCCACAGCGGCCAGTTTGCCTTGATTCAGAATCGCTACGCGCGTGGCATTGGCCGATTCGTCCATGAGGTGGGTGGTAAAAACAACGGTGAGCCCGGACTCGGCCCGAAGGGTGGCAATGACCGACCACAGGTCCATTCTCGCCGCCGGATCCAGACCGGTGGAAGGTTCGTCGAGGAGAAGGATCTTCGGGCGGGTGAGGAGGCACTTGGCGATCTCCGTCCGCCGCTGCTGTCCGCCCGAGAGTGTTTCCACAAGGGCGTCGGATTTTTCCGTGAGGCGGAGAGCGCCGAGCGCGTCGTCAATGCGGGTTGCAAGATCGCGTCCATGTAATCCATAGAGCGCGCCCCCGTAGCGGAGGTTTTCGCGAACAGTCAGCTTTTTATCGAGGCTGGGCGATTGGAAAACCACGCCGATGAGGCTGCGGACGGCTGCGGATTGGCGGACAACATCGAAGCCTCCGACGGTCGCAGAACCGCTGTCGGGGGTGAGGAGGGTGGTAAGAATGCGGAAGAGCGTCGTTTTGCCGCTGCCATTGGGGCCGAGAAGGGCAAAAAGCTCGCCGGTTTCGATTTGAAGGTCGAGCCCCGGCAGGACCGTATGGTCGCCGAAGCGCTTGGTGAGACCGTTTGTAACAATGGCGCTCATGAAGGATTGGTCGGCTGCGGCGCGGTGACGGTCACGGACACCGGATCCGCCGTCCAAGCCAGGGCAACAAGAACGCCCCAGGTGATGACGAGAAGAATCGCGCAGAGGCGAAGATAAAGAGGGCGGGGCGGAGAAGATTTCATGGAAGTTGGAGACGCCCGATTTCTTCCATCACGCGTTCCCCCAGCGCCTGATACGATTCGCGGGTGCCGCCGGCGAGTTCTTCCGGCGAAAAACGGATCGGGTGGCCGATGACGACGGTGATCCGGGTCAGGCGGAAGGCTTTGGCGTTTTTCGGAAAAGCATCGTAGGCCCCGAAGATCCGCATGGGGAGGACGGGCGCGCCGGTTTTGGCGATGACAAGACCGATCCCCGGGCGGGCGGGTTGCAGATCACCATCTTTGGAACGCGTGCCTTCCGGAAAAAGAACCACCCCGTTGCCGTCCTTGATTTTTTTTATGACGTCACGAAGGGCGGACATGTCGTTGCCGTCGCGCTCGACGGGAATCACATTCATCGCGGGGAAGAGCGGTCCAAAAAACGGCCACTTGAGAAGGGACTTCCGGGCGAGGTAATAAACGCCCCGGCGCGAGCAGATGCCCGCCAGCGGAGGATCGAAGTAGCTCGAATGGTTTACGGCGAGAATGAGCGGCCCCTCCTCGACCATGCGTTCCGGATGGACGACGCGCATCTGAAAAAGGAATCGCGCGAGGAGCTTCGCGAGATTGTAGAAGATGTTGTAAATGAGCGTCATTTGGCGACGGGTCCCAAGCCGGACGACTCGAGAATCACGAGAATCGCGTCGACGACGCCGTCCAAGGTCAGGTGCGACGTGTCGACGATGTGGGCATTGCGGGCTTTGACGAGCGGGGCGGCGCGGCGGGAGGAATCGATGCGGTCGCGGGTTTCGATTTCATCGGCCTGGCCTTGGGCGGCGCGGCGTTTTCGGCGGATCTCCGGCGAGGCATCGAGGTAGAACTTGTAGGGAGTCGTGGGAAAAACCGCCGAGCCGATATCGCGGCCTTCCATCACAACCGGGCGGTCCGAAGCCAGCTGGCGCAGGCGATGGGAAATGAGGTCGCGAACCGCAGGAACGGCGGAGACGGCCGAGACGTGACGGTTGACCTCTTCCGCGCGGAGTTCGTCGCCCGCTGGACGACCGTTGATCGAAACATAAGATTCGCCGGTTTCGGAGATCCCGCACAGGAAATCCACGGTCGAAAGAGCTTCTGTGACGGAATCGGGGTCGTCGGGATTCGCTCCCTGACGGAGGATTTCCGCGGTGGCGGCGCGATACATGGAACCGGAGTTGACGTAATCGAACCCGAGGCGATCCGCCAGGCGGCGGGCGACGCTGCTTTTGCCGGAGGCGGCGGGACCGTCGATGGCGATGACCGTCATGGTTTTTTCTTTCGGCGGCGGGTTTTGCTTTCGAGAGAGGAAATGACCGGTGTCTGGCGGCCCGAGCCGGTTCCTTTGAGGACGAGCTTGAGCGTTTCCGCGAAGGTCGGATAGGAGGTTTGCACGCAGGCGGTGTCCTCAATGACCGTCTCGCGGGTGGCGAAGAGGCCGGCGACGGCAAAGGCCATGGCGATGCGGTGGTCTCCGAAACTGGGAAGGCGGGCACCTTTGAGTTGCTTCGAGCCGGTGATGGCCATGCCATCGGGGAATTCTTCGACCTCCACGCCCATGGCCCGGAGGTTGGAGGCGACGGCAGCGATGCGGTCGGTCTCTTTGACGCGAAGCTCGGCGGCGTTGCGGATGACGGTGGTTCCCTCGGCCAGAGCCGCGGCGACGGCGATGATGGGGATCTCGTCGATGACGTTCGGGATTTCGTCCCCCTCGATCATGGTGGCATGGAGCGTGGACCCTTTGATGTCGATGTTGCCGATGGGTTCGCCGTTGTCGGATGTTTCGACGACTTCGCGGATGCGGGCCCCCATCCGGATGAGAACATCAATGATGCCCGTGCGCGTGGGATTGAGCCCGACATCCTTGACCAACAGGCGTGACCCCGGCTGGGCGGCGGCGGCGACGAGCCAGAAGGCAGCGCTCGAAATATCGCCCGGCACGCGGAAGTCGCGGGATTCCGGAATCGAACCGCCATCGACGGAAAGGCGGATCTCGCGGAGCTTCCTCGTCGGCAGCGGACCGCCATCCCAGATTTCCTCGCGGCGGAGCTTGACGAGGTAATAGTTCAGCATGCGCTCGGTGTGGTCCCGTGAGCGGACATCTTCGATGACGGTGGTCGAGCCGCTGGCAAAAAGACCGGCCAAAATCACGGCGCTCTTCACCTGGGCGCTGGCGACCGGGAGGCGGTA
Source organism: uncultured Chthoniobacterales bacterium (assembly GCA_964516295.1). Classification (GTDB taxonomy): domain Bacteria; phylum Verrucomicrobiota; class Verrucomicrobiia; order Chthoniobacterales; family Terrimicrobiaceae; genus CAZEYT01. The sequence continues at coordinate 25,491 of CAZEYT010000028.1, forward strand.
AGTCATGCCTTGGAGCGGACCGCCGGTGACAACGAGAGGAGGGCATTGCTTTTCGCCCTCGGCGACGAGGTTTGCGCCCATCTGGGTGAGGGGATCGATGATCCGACGCATGGGGCGCTTCGAAAGCGATGGGTCGCCAATCATGCGACAACGGAACTTTTGAGACGAGAGAAGACCGGCCATGAGACGCATGGTCGTGCCGGAGTTTCCGCAATCGATGTCCTCGGTGGGCGGACGAAATTCCCCGCGGCAGCCTTCCACGATCACGGTGCCGGGTGCCGGAAACTCGACTTTCACGCCCAACTGGGTCATCGCCCGGGCCGTGCTCCGGCAGTCCTCGCCTTCGAGAAAATTGGTGATGACGCAGGGGCCGTTGGAGATGGCGGAGAGGATAATGGCCCGATGGGAAATGCTTTTATCACCCGGGACAGTGATTTCCGTCTCGATGCATGGTGCCCGCTTGACGCGGAGCGTGTTTTTTTCCCGTTTGGACTTCATGGGTTTTTGCTCTGAAGGGCGCGACGCTGGGCAGCGGTGGCGAGAAAGGACTCGACGGCGGCCCGGTCGCGTTGTTCGAGCGCTGTTTTCAACTTCCCGAGGTCAAGTTGCAAGTCGTGGATTCCGGCAATGACCTCACCGGCATTGTCGAGGAGGATTTCCGCCCACATCAGGGGCGGCCCCCCAGCAATGCGGGTGGTGTCCCGATAACCGTTCCCGGCAAGAACTGCGACCGCATCACCGGAGCCGGACGCGACGTGAACCAGCGCGGCGGCGGTGGCATGCGGAAGGTGGCTGATGCGGGCGAGGATGTGGTCGTGATCGGAGGGGGAGAGTTCGTGAAGCGAACAACCGACGGAGCGCCACAGGTCCCGGACCGCTTCCATGGCTTCCGGATTTGTGCGTGACGTGGGTGTAAGAATGCAGGCGGCTCGCTGAAAAAGATCTCCTCTGGCAGCCGCGAGTCCGCTTTTTTCCGAGCCGGCCATCGGATGCGAGCCGACAAAGCGTCCGCCCAATGCAGCTTCACCCGTGGCGACGATCCGTGCTTTGACGCTTCCGGCGTCGGTCACGACACAAGCCTCGGGAAGGAGAGACGGCAGGGCCGGGAGAATCTGCTCGATGGCGTGAGGTGTCGGGCAGAGCACGGCGAGGGAGGCGCCATTAACCGCCTCCTCCAAGCTGGTCGTTGCATCGCAATCGGGAAGCGCGCGTCGGGCTCCCTCGACCGCCTGCTCACGACGCGCCCAGAGCGAGATTTTCGAGGTCGGCGAAACCCGGCGCAATGCCATCGCGAGCGAACCCCCGATGAGACCGGGGCCGAGAATCGCGATGGTCCGGCTCAGGGCACGAGAAAGATCTTACCCGAGTAGGGGCACTTCACTTCGGTGCCGGGAGGAAATCCCCGCACATCCACATAGCCGGCGTACGGAGAATGCGGGCTGGTCACGAATCCGGATTTCCCGGGAACCGGAGTGCCGTAGGCGATCTCGCGCGCGCCAACCTGCGTCGGTCCCTGTGTGGTGCTCGGCGTCGGCGTCGGTGTGGCCGTGGTCAACGGGTCCGACGGAGCGGGAGTGGGCGTCGCGTAGGGATCCGGCGTCGGGGTCGGCGTCGCAAACTCGGTCTGGTTGGCATCAACCGTGCCGCGATAGCCGAATCGGTTGCGTCCGGAAGCTTGGGATTCGTCGCCTCCCTGCTGACAGGCAGCCAGGGCCAGCACGAGGGCTGTGCCGGCGATGATCGTGGAAGTCGGTTTCATAGCAGTAGTTCGGCAAGAAACGCATGGATGCGGGGGTGTTTCAATCCAAATCTCTCAAACTTGGGGAAATCCGGCCCGACGGGTCCTCTGGCCGGGTGCCTTTGTTTTTTGTGGGAGCGTATGAAGAACATCACCGACTACGACGAAAATCCGGTCCCCGCGCCGAGGTTGGATGGCAGCGAGCCCGGTCAACGCTCCGAATGCCGGCAGGACGAGCTCGGATTTTCTTTTCCAGAAACACGGAAGCGTCAGACGATCCCGGCCCGGTCCGAGCAATTTCGCGCCGGGGTGAAGATGTCCGCAGAGTCGGAATCCACCACCCGAGCCGCCCGGATGATGAAACAAGGTCCACGGCCCGAGGCGATGTCCTTCGGGAAAAACCTCGCAACCGATCACCGCGGCGAGGGAAATCGCCTGACGATCGTGATTTCCCGGGACCATGGAAAAACCGAGGGTGTGGTGATTTTCGCGCCAACGTTGAAGGGCCTTGATGGTCGCCGGTTCTTCGGCGGCGGGTGAATCAAAGACGTCGCCCAGGATCCAAAGGTCGGTGGGATCGTGTTTCTGAATCAGGCGGGACAAGCGGTTCAGATCCGCCTCTGTTGAGCCTTCCGGAACGGCCAGACCATCCGCCCGGCCGCGCGCGTCTTTGCCGAAGTGCGTGTCGGCTACGATCAGCGTGCGCCGGGCCGGAAGAACGAGGGCCTTGTCGGAGTCGAGCAGAAGTGGCTCGTCGATGCGCGGAATCGCGACGGTCATGCGCCCTCCATTTGCAATTCCATCCGCCGCACGCGTTCGGCGAGTTCCTCCGAGCTGAGCTTTTCCCGAAGGCGCTCGATAAAAAGCGGAAACGACAGGGGGGTCGCATGCGGGATGTCGACCACGTGGCGTTTTCGTTGGGCGAGATCTTCGAGGGTTCGCCGGAGCCGTGTTTGCTCGAGTTGGTTCTCCAACACTTCCTCGGCGGCCTGGGCGACGAGACGATTGTCGGGATCGTATTTTCGGCAAACGTCGTAAAGGAGAGAGGCGGAAATGGTGAGCTGGCGTGTTGATTTTCGTCGTTTCCCGGGTCCTTCCAAAATCAAACCGGCCACGCGGGCGATCTCGCGGAACCGCCGTCGGGCCAGTTCGGTGGCTTCGATGCTTCCAAGGATGTCTTCGGTGAGGCGCTCGGGGGAAAGCAGACCGCGGGCCCATGCGTCTTCCAGCGGGACGGGGTCGGCGCTCAGGAGTTCCAGCCCGTAGTCATTCACCGCCAGCGAGAACGTCAGCGGACGATGCCGCGCGAGACGGAAGGCGAATAGCGCGGCCAGTCCTTCGTGGACGAGGCGGCCTTCGAACGGGTAGAGAAAAAGGTGATGCCCCTCCCGGGAGGTGAGGCGCTCCACAAGAAACTCGCCGCGCCGCGGAATGCGGGAGAGACGTCGCTGAATTTCGAGGACCGGACGGAGCCGCTCGAGTTCGGGGGAATCGAACCGGGAATCCACGGCCCGGGTCAGGTTTTCCCGAAGGGCGTCGGACAATTCGCTCGAAAGGGGCATGCGACCGCCCATCCAGCGCGGAACGGCGGTGGGACGACGGGTGCTGCGTTTGACCACGGCTCTCAGGTCGCGCACGCGGACAAGCTCGAGGCAACGTCCGCCAAAAAGAAAGCGATCCCCACTTTTCATTTTGGCCACGAAAGATTCTTCGACCTGGCCGAGGCGGGCACCGTTTTGAAAAACGACCTCGACGGCGGCATCGCTCGTGATTGTTCCAATGGCCAGACGGTGGCGTTTGGCGATGGGTTCGTCCCGGATGTGCCAAAAGCCGTCACGTTCGATCAGCCGTGCATACTCGGGATAGGCCCGGAGCGCCGCCCCACCGCGTGTCGCGAAGTCCAGTGTCCATGCCCATTCTTCATCCGTCAGCTCGCGAAACGCATGGGTTGATCTCACCTCGACAAGAAGCTTCGCAGCCGAAAATCCCCCGCCCGCCGCCACGGTGACCAGATGCTGGCAAAGAACATCCAGTGCACGGCGGATGGGACGGCGGCACTCGATCCGGCCGGCCTGGGCCAGGTCCCGCGCGGCCGCGATTTCGGCCAGTTCGAGCGTATTGGCGGGAACGCAGAGGACGCGGCTGGTGGCCCCCGGACGGTGCCCGCTGCGGCCCGCGCGCTGGAGAAGGCGGGCAACGCCTTTCGGGCTTCCGATTTGAATCACACAGTCGACCGGCGCGAAGTCCACACCGAGGTCCAGACTCGATGTCGCCACAACCGCTTGAAGAGCGCCGCTCCGAAGGCCGTCCTCCGCCTCGCGGCGTGCGTCGTTGGAGAGCGAGCCGTGGTGAAGTCCCAGTCGCGCGGCGTCGCCGCCCATGGCCTCGGAAAGCGCGCGAAACCAGAGTTCCGCCTGGGAACGTGTGTTGGTAAAAACAATGGTCGAGCCATGCCCGCGAATGGCCGCAACAACCCTCGGCAGGAGCGCGAGCCCGAGGTGTCCACCCCACGGAATCTTGGAGTCAAGATCGGGAAGGAGGGTTTCGATTTCGGTCTTTTTCGGAAGATCGGCCTGAATGATCGGCAGCGGGTTCTGTCTTCCGTCGGGCCGATATCCGGCGAGGGACCCGGCGGCTTCGTCGAGATTTCCCAAGGTCGCGGAAAGTCCCCAGACGGCCAGCCCGGGAGCGAGCGCCCGGAGTCGGGAGAGCGCGAGCTCCAAGAGGACGCCTCGCTTCGTTCCGAGAAGCTCATGCCATTCATCCACAATCACCCAGCGCACCGCAGCGAACGCCTCTTGGAGGGTAGGCTGGCTCAATAACACGCAGAGACTTTCCGGGGTGGTTACGAGGCATTCGGACGGACGAAGGGATTGTTTGCGTCGCTGGTAGGCATTGGTATCGCCTGTGCGCCGCGCCACAGACCAGGCCGGCAAAAGATCGGACGCGGCCCCGGCGAGAGCGGATTCCGTGTCGGCGGCCAAGGCGCGGAGCGGAGTGATCCAAAGAACGCGCATCCCGCCGCCCGTGTCTCCCCGTTGAAGGGCCTCCAAAAGTGCGCCCAGCCAAACAGCGTATGTTTTTCCCGTTCCGGTCGAGCAATGGAGAAGCCCGGATTCTCCCGCGAGCATGCGGATCCAGGTGTCGCGTTGGAACGCAAACGGCTGCCACCCCCGCCGCACCATCCAATCGACCGCGGGCGCGAAGGGATCGGCCGAAATGTCGCTCCGAGGTTTCATCCGGAGGGATACGAGACCCGGGCGGGGTTGGACCGCGGCCTATTCCGGCGGCTGCGGGGTGGTCCCGATCCACGCGGCAAGGTGGACGTCCCGTACGCTTACGCCGGCTTTCTCCGCCACCGCCCGGCAGGATTCAAACTCCGGTGCGGCCTGGACGAGGTCATCCCCGAGGAAGCCGAGCTTGATGGTTACCGGTCCATAGGGTGTTTCGATCTCGCGGAACTCCCGGCGCAACTTGTACCGCCGGGTTTTGTGAATGCGAACGCCGAAGGCGCTCGTCTCCGTGAGCAGAATGCGCGAAAGTTCCTCGGTTTTTTCCTCGGCGCAAAGGGCCGTGAGGACAAAACCGGGCCGGTTTTTTTTCATCTGAACCGGCGTAAAAAAAACATCCAGAGCCCCGGCTTGGAAAAGCTTCTGCATGGCCGCGGCGGCGAGTTCCGGCGTGATGTCGTCGAGGTTCGTTTCGATCTGCGAGATCTCGTCGGTCTCGGCGGAGGCCGGATCACCGGTTTCCCCAAGAACGGCCCGGAGGACGTTTGGACGGGGTGGCGTGTCGCGTGTTCCCAATCCATACCCGGTGCGTTCCACTCGCATCTCGGGCATGGGTCCGAATTGCTCGGCGTATTCCGCGAGCAGGGCGGCTCCGGTCGGTGTGATGAATTCCACGCTCTCCTCGACTTGGCGAAGCGGGATGCCGGCGAGGATTTCCAAGGTGGCCGGAGCGGGGAGGGGAAACTGACCGTGCGCGCACTCGATCCAGCCGGTTCCCTCGACCAACGGCGAGGAAAGGACGCGAACCGGAGCGAGCGCTTCAAATCCCGCGCAGGCCGCCACGATGTCGCCAATGCTGTCGGCCGCTCCGACCTCGTGGAAGCCGACGTCTTCGGCCGGAATGCCGTGGATTTTTCCCTCGGCCACGGCGATCCGGTGAAAAACCGCGAGTGCCTTGGTTTTGACGGCTTCGGCGAGCGGGGCGGATTCGAGCAGTGCCCGGATTTCCCGATAGGTGCGACCGTGGATGTGCGGCCGTTCGCCATGGTGCTCGTGCGGGTGCGCGTGGTCGTGGGAATGCGGCTCCGCGTGATGATGTGTGTGGAGGTCGAACTTTGTGCCCGAGATGTTCTGTCGCACGCCTCGCCCGAAGTGGAGATGGACCTCGTCGCCCAAGCCGAGAGCTGCCACCGCGTCGCGAAAAACAGCCTCGTCCACGCCCAGATCGCGCAGCGCGCCGATCGTCATGTCGCCGCTGATTCCGGAAAAACAGTCAAAGTAGAGAATTCGCATGGAAATTTTGAAGACGGAACCTAATGTTCCGCGACGATGCTCTCACACCCATTCGCCCGGTGCAACCTTGCGGCGCTCGCGTTTGTCTTCGCGGCCCTGCCGATGGTGTCCGCCCAACCGACGGCGGAAGAGCTCAACGGGGTCTTCGGCATTCCGATTTGGACGGATGACAACCTGTGGGATGACGCCGCTGAGTCTGTCGCGCAGCGGCTCGGGTGGCCGGAGGAGTCGAAAACCTCGAGCGATTCGTCTTTTCGCCGTTATCCGAAGGCGTCTGAGACCGTTCTCGGCACCCGGCCCTACTCGCTCGCGCTGTATGGCGAGGACGGAAATGTCTCCCGGATTTCCATGATGTTTGCGAACAAGGGCGATTCCGTCGCGGCCGATTTGGTTGCCGGGGACACCCGGTCGGCGCGCAAAAGCGCGAAAGGGTATTTGCAGGCCATCGAGAAAGACGAAAAAACCATCATCGCCGCCCTCACGGCCCTTCTCGGCGAGCCCGCAGCTGACCGCTTCGGCCAGGGTCGGCAGACGCGCGAACGGGTGAAACGCTGGGACTGGAACGGTCATGCCATTTTGCTCGCCGCGCCTCCGGATGAATATGTGGCGATCCGCATTCTCCCGACGGCCGTGGCGGATGAGGCCGGACGCGCCCGAATCCCGGATGCCGAACTTCGTGAGCGCCTCTTGTCGCGCATTCAGCGGCGGCCGAATGGCGATGTGATCCTCACCGACATCCCGATGGTGGATCAAGGACCGAAAGGCTACTGTGTCCCGGCGACTTGGGAACGGGTGATGCGCTACATGGCCATTCCGGCCGATATGTATATTCTGGCGATGGCGGGAGATACCGAGGCGGGAGGGGGAACGTCCGTCGCGGCCATTACCGCCGGTGCCCGCGAGGCTGTGACCCGCGGTGGTCGCCGTCTGGATGCGGAGAGCGGCAAAGTCAGCATTCGCAATGTGAAGAAGTTCATTGACCGCGGATTACCGATCATGTGGACGATGTTTTCGATGGACGAGGTGAATCACGCTCTCAACCAACGCATGCGAGACCGGGCCGCCATGTCCGATCCCGCGGCTTGGAGTGAAACGCTGGCACCGGTCCGGAAGTCTGCCCGCAAGATCGCCGTCGACAGCCGGAGTGCGCATATGTGCATGATCATCGGCTACAATGAAAAGACCGGCGAAATTGCAGTTTCCGATTCGTGGGGCCCGGAGTATGCCGAGCGGTGGATGACGGAAGAGGAAGCCAATGCGGTGAGTCAGAATTCCTTCGTGGCGATCAATTTTTAACACTCAGAATGTCGAACTTCGAAATCGGCGACGCGCTCGCCCTGTATAATGTGGACCGCTGGGGCGGCGGTTACTTTGGAATCAACGCCTCCGGGCATCTTCTGGTTCGTCCGAAACGAAATGGCGAGCAGATCGATCTCATGGAAATCGTCGCCGAGGCGCGCCAGCGGAACCTGCAATTTCCTCTCGTTGTCCGGTTTCACGACCTTCTCCGCGACCGCGTCGAGACGATCAATTCCGCCTTTGCCGAGGCCATTGCAGAAATGGGTTACCGCGGCGTGTATCGCGGCGTTTTTCCCATCAAGGTCAACCAACTCCGCGAGGTCGTGGAAGAGATTCTCGACGCCGGGCGTCCGTGGCATTTCGGCATCGAAGCCGGCAGCAAACCGGAACTGCTGGCCGCGCTGGCCCTCCACAGTGATCCGGAGAGCCTGCTCATTTGCAACGGCTACAAGGACACCAGCTTCATTCGAAACGCACTCCTTGGCCGCAAGCTCGACAAAAAGGTGATTCTGGTCGTCGAAAAACTCGAGGAACTCGCCCACATCCTCCGCGTGTCGAAGGAAATGGGCGTCGAGCCAATGATCGGCCTGCGCGTGCGTCTGCTCTCCAAGGGCGCGGGCAAGTGGGCAACGAGCGGCGGTGAAAACGCAAAATTCGGACTCTCAACCGCCGACCTCGTCGAAGCCAGTGCCATGCTCCATGCCGCCGGACTCGGTCAGGCGCTGAAGCTCGTCCACTTCCATGTCGGCTCGCAGGTGCCGGATATCCGCACGATCAAACGCGCCACGCGCGAGGCGGCCCGGTTTTATTCCAAACTCTCGAAAATGGGTCACGCGCTGGAATACCTCGATGTCGGCGGCGGGCTGGGTGTGGACTACGATGGCTCACGGACGACCTTCGACAGCTCGACGAATTACTCGCTCAACGAGTATGCCCGCGACATCGTTTACACGGTCATGGAAGTCTGCGACTCGGAGTCGGTGCCCCACCCGACGCTCGTTAGCGAAAGCGGCCGGGCGATCGTCGCGCACCACTCCGTGCTCATCGTCGAAACCTTCGGGGCCATCGAAAAAAACAACCGCCAGGAGCCGGTCGTGCCCGCCGAGTCCGATCCGCAGATCGTTCACGACATTCTTGAAATCCGGAACGACCTCACGCGCAAGAACCGCTTGGAAAACCTCCACGACGCCCAGGAAATCCGCGAACGGGCCCAGTCGATGTTTGATCTCGGTCTCCTCGATCTCCCGGCAAAAGCCCGCGTGGAGACAATCTACTGGCAGATCGCCGAGTCGATTGTCGAAATGTTCCGCGGCATGCGATACGTGCCCGAGGAGGTGAAGGAAATGGAAGTCGCACTCGGCGACCAGTATCTGTGCAATTTTTCCGTCTTCCAGTCGCTCCTCGACCACTGGGCGCTCGGTCAGCTTTTCCCGGTGA
>CAZEYT010000029.1:0-33457 GCA_964516295.1 uncultured Chthoniobacterales bacterium
ATCCGGATTGGAAATACGAGTGAGCATGAGCACCGCTGTTACTGCCGACCCCGAATGGAAATTGCCGTCGCCCCGCAAAGTGGCGGTCATTACGCTGATCATCACCGAGTCCGCCCTCTTCACGATTTTTCTCGTGGCCTATGTTTTTTACATGGGCAAGAGCGTGAACCCACCCTTCCCGGCGGATGTTTTGGAGTTCCCGCTCCTCGCCACAATCGCGCTGCTCTCGAGCAGTGTGACCATTGTCTTCGCGGAGATGGGTCTGAAGCGAAAGAATCTCGTGCTTTTCCATGTTTTCTGGGCAATCACGGTCGCGCTCGGGGCGTATTTCCTTTGGTTCACGGGCCTGGAATGGAAACATCTGATCTTCGAGAAAAACCTCACGCTGGCGACGAATGTCTTCGGAACGACCTTTTATTCGCTCGTGGGTCTTCACGCCAGTCACGTCATCATCGGCCTCTTTCTGCTCACTCTGATTCTTGTCCTCAGCCTCCTCGGAAAGATCGGGGAGGACCACCACGAGCACATCGAAATGATTTCCTGGTACTGGCACTTTGTTGATGCCATCTGGATCGTTGTCGTAACCGTTGTCTATATCATCAGCACGAGGCCGCCCGTATGAACGAAGATCCGAAAAATGGTGTTGAGCTGCCCGCCCCCACCGCGTGGCCGGTGATCACGGCTTTCGGGCTCACGCTTGTGGCGGCCGGCATGGTCACGAGCCTGGCGGTTTCGGTGGTGGGCCTGATTGCAGGACTCGTCGGAGCGGTGGGTTGGTTTTTGGATGTTCACCCGCATCCCAAGCATGAACTCGTTCCGCTCGTGCCGGAAAGCGAGCGGGCCTCTCGCATCAAGCGCAGCGAACGAAAAGTGGCGCACCTCAAAATGGGAGAAGGCGGCCACCGCCTCCGCCTCCCGATTCATGTCCACCCTTATCTTTCCGGCGTCAAAGGCGGTATCGCCGGTGGGATCGTGATGGCTGTCCTCGCCTGCGGCTGGGGGTTTTTCAAATACGGCAGCATCTGGTATCCGGTGAATCTGCTCGCCGCAGCCGGCGTTCCCGGGCTGGCCGAGGCCAGTGTGGAAACGCTCAAGCAATTCAGCATGGCCGGGCTTCTGGTCGGTCTCATTACCCACGCCTCGATTTCGATTCTCATCGGACTTCTCTACGTCGTGCTGCTCCCCATGCTCCCGGCGAAGTTGGAGTGGTTCTGGGGCGGGATGGTGACGCCGCTGATGTGGACGGCGCTTGCTTTTTTCTCCATGCGGTTGGTGAACCCGGCCCTTGCAGCGCATGTTGACTGGTTTTGGTTTGTCATCTGCCAGGTGGCGTTCGGCATGGTGGGTGGCTATGTGATTTTCAAATCCGAAAAGGTGGAAACGATCCAGTCGCTTCCGCTGGCGGCGAAATTGGGTGTGGAGGCCCAGCAGCGCGACCAATGAGATCGTTTCTTCTTCTCGCTCTTCTTGCTCTCCTTCCTGGGTGTGATTGGATGCCCGGCAAGCCAAAGCCCGCTTCGAAGTGGCGGCCGGCTTCGGAGATCACGGACTTTCAGACGCTCTACTCCGAAAATTGTCTCGGCTGCCACAGTGCCGGACAAACGATTGCCGGGTCGCTGCCGATGAATGCGCCCGTTTACCTCTCGGTGCTTCCGGAGGAGACGCTCCGTGACGTGATTCGCAATGGCATCCCGGGCCACATGATGCCGGCCTTCTCCGAGACGGTCGGAGGACCTCTGACCGACCAGCAAGTGGATATTCTGGTGTCCGGAATCATGGCGTGGAAACCGGCCGCGCCACCTGTCAGGCCGTTACCACCGTATGCCGCCCCGCTCGGGGATGTGGCGGCCGGGCGTGAGACCTTTGGTGTCGCCTGCGCATCGTGCCACGGGGCCGATGGAAAAGGCGGCCCGGCCGGCTCGGTCGTCAACCCGGCCTATCTCGGCCTGGTCAGCGACCAATATCTTCGCTCCATCGTGATCGGCGGACGCCGGGACATGGGGTGCCCGGATTTCACCGCTCGCATTCCCGGACGCGTCATGTCCGACGCCGAGATTGCAAATGTCACCGCCTGGCTCGTTTCGAACCGCCGCAACGAGTTTGGCGAACCCATCGTCCCGCAGCCATGAACGAACCAGAACCGACCAAGCCCTGCGCCTGTGAGGGGCAGAAAGGCAACACCCGCCGCGACTTCTTGCTCAAGGTGGGCTTCGGGCTCAACGCGGTCGCCGGGGCGATGATCGGCATCCCGCTCGTCGGCTATGTGCTCTCGGTCGTCGCCAAGCCATTTGCCAATGAATGGATCGACCTCGGCGCGGTCTCCGACTTCACAGAAGGGACGACCCGCCTGGCCAGTTTCATGAATCCCCACCGGCGCGAGTGGGACGGAGATACGGCTCATATTCCGTGCTGGGTCCGTCGCTTGAAAGGCGAAGAATTCCAGGTGTTTGCCATTAATTGCACCCACCTCGGCTGTCCGGTTCGCTGGTTCGCCGAGTCCAAACTCTTCATGTGTCCCTGCCACGGTGGCGTCTTTTATGAAAATGGCGACCACGCCGCGGGCCCCCCTCCGCGCGGCCTCTACACCTACAAGGTGAAAGTCGAAAACAACCGGCTCTTCATCTTCGGCGGCGTGCTGCCGAATCTCTCGAACCCGCTGGCATGAACACCGCCCTCAACAAACTCACCGAGGCGGCACGCGGGGTCTTCCTGTGGGTGGATGACCGCCTGCACATCACGAAACTCTACGAGTCCACCGCCGGACACCACGTCCCGCTCAGCTCCGGCAGCTGGTTCTACGTTTTCGGTAGCGCGACGCTGCTTTGCTTTTTCATCCAGATCGCGACGGGCATTCTCCTCGCGATGGTCTATGTGCCGTCGGCGGCCGAGGCCTTCACGACGCTGGAGTATCTGACCTTTCAACAGCAGCTCGGCTGGTTCCTGCGGGCGATCCATTTTTGGGGCTCGAACTTCATGGTGGGCATCATGCTGCTCCACATGACACAGGTTTACCTCTTCGGAGCTTACAAATACCCCCGCGAGGTCACGTGGATTACCGGAGTTATTCTTCTGACTCTCACGCTCGGGCTTGCGTTCACAGGCCAGGTGATGCGGTTCGATGAGGACGCCTATTGGGGGCTTGGCATCGGAGCGGCCATCATGGGACGCGTGCCCTTCGTCGGCGAGCAGTTGGTCAATCTTATGCTTGGCGGTCCGATTCTGGCCTCCGAGACGCTCTCGCGATTTTTTGCGCTCCACGTGTTCGTTTTGCCGGGCGCTGTTCTCGCCGTCGTGAGCATTCACCTTCGCATGGTTCTCACCAAGGGCATCAATGAATACCCGAAACCCGGCATGCTGGTGCGCCGCGAGACCTATGACAAAGAATATGCGGCCATCCTCAAAAAAGAAGGTGTGCCGTTCTTCCCGAAGGCCATCAGCAAAGATCTCGTCGCTGCATCGATCGTGATCTTTGGCATTCTTTTCTGCGCCGCGATGTTTGGACCCAGCGGCCCGAGCGGTCCGCCGGATCCGGTGCAGATCGACACCCTGCCGAGACCGGACTTTTTCTTTCTTTGGATCTTTGCGATTGCGGCTCTGATGCCGGACTGGATGGAAACGCCGGCTTTGCTCGGCGGTCCGGTCATCATCGGACTCATCCTGTTTGCACTGCCGTTTTTCAACAACACGGGGGAGAAGCACTGGCGTCGTCGCCCGGTCGCGGTCATGATCGTCGTGCTCACCTATCTCTCGCTGGGCATGCTCACTTACCTCGGCCACACCTCGCCGTGGTCTCCGCAGATGGACGCGTGGACGGCCGATACGACGCGCGAAGAATTCATTGCCGGGCGGGATCCGCTCGAGTTGCAGGGTGCCGTGGTTCTTCAATACATGCAGTGCCGGAATTGCCATGCCATCGATGGCGTGGGCGGTCATCGCGGTCCGGACCTTTCGACGGTCGGCCAGCGGCTCACCAAAGATCAACTCGTCCGGCAGGTTATCCAGGGCGGTGGCAATATGCCGGCTTATGGAAAGAATCTTTCTCCCGAGCAGGTCGAGGCCCTTGTGACCTACATGGTGTCGTTGAGATCTCCCGGGGTCCTCCCCGCGAGGGATTCCAGCATTCCGGCGACGCCGGCTCCGTAATCACTTTTCGCCCCAGTTTTTCCCGGTGGTGACATCGACCGCGATGGGAATCCCGGGCAGAAGAGACTGCATGGACTCGGTCATGACCTGGCGAAGGATCACGGCGGCCTCGCGGGCTTGGGCCGTGGGACATTCGACGATCAATTCATCGTGGACGGTGCTCACGAGACGGGCCCCGGCGGGCAGCAGCGCCGGAAGCGCGACCATGGCCCGCTTGAGTCCATCGGCACAGGAGCCTTGGACGGGCGTATTGACGAGCGCCGTAAAGCGCTGCCAGCGATCGGCCCCCGCGCTGATGAGTCGCCGTCGCTGGAGGAGGGTTCTGGCCTCGGGAACTCTGGCGTGGGCGTCTTTCCAGCACCGGGCGTGCCACCGCGCAATGCCGGGATAGGCAGCAAAAAACTTGGTCCGAATCGCGAGAGCCTCGGGAACGGTGAGCGAAACGCCATAGGAATTGGCGGCGTAGGTGACGAGCCCTTGTGCGCCCTGACCATAAAGGAGGCCGAAGTTTGCGCTCTTGGCAATCTGACGGTCCTCTTTGTCCACCGCTTCCTGAGGTTTTCCGAGGATGGCGGCGGCGGTGAGGCGATGAAGGTCCTGACCGGACCGATAGGCAGCTACCATTTTTTCTTCGTCGGCAAGAAACGCCGCGGCGCGGAGCTCGATCTGGTTGTAGTCGGCCGTGAGCAGGGAATGCCCGTCCGGCGCACAAAAGCAGGACCGGAGCGGACCGCGGGCGATGTTTTGCAGATTCGGTGAGTGACTCGAAAACCGACCGGTGTCCGTGCCGGTGGGATCGAAGCGTGCGTGGATGCGTCCGTCGGGTGTCAACGCCTCGAGAAGGGATTGCGCCTGCTGGGAAAATTTTTCCCGCGAGCGGTAATCAAGAATCGATGGCACAAAGACGGTATCGCCTGAGGCGCGCAACGTGCTTTCGTCGGTGTCCTTCAATTCCACGCCGAGGCGGTGCAGCGCGGCGAGGAGTTGTTTCGGACTGGAGGGATTGAGACTCGGCGTTTGGAGAAAAGCGGCCAGAGAAAGAGCAGCGGCGTGACTTTCTCGCAGGGCCTCGTCGCGGAGTCGCTGGAGTTTCGGAACATCCATCGCGATGCCGGCTTCCTCCATGGCGGTGACGATGGGAATGAGGTCCATTTCCAACGCCGCGACGTCGTTGAGTCCGGCGGTCTGAAGCGCTTTCTCCAAGACCGTCCTCAGAGCGTGAAGGTGGGCGACATCGCGATGAGCGTAGGCAAGCTGATCGTCCGTGAGGAAAAGTCCGCCCCAGTCGCTGCGGGATTTGTCCCGGGCCGGGGGAATTTTGAGATGGCGCAGGAGAACGTCATCGAGATCGTTGCGATCCAAGGTCCCGGCCGTCAGCAACCGCGAAGCCGTCAGCGTGCAGAAAGTCATTTTCGGTCGGACGCCAAAGCGGACGGCGAGCCAGAGCAGATCGAAGCGGGCGTTGTGTGCGACCACGAGGGACTCCTGAAGCGCTTCGGCGATGGGCGGAGGAATCCGGCCGCCGAACGAGGAGAGATCAAGCGACCACGGTGAATGACCGGGAACGGCGAGAGTCAACAAACGAACCTCGCCCCGCCAGGGATGGAGGGCGTCGCCGCTGCCGGCACCAAACGTTTCGACATCCAGCGCGACCGTCCCGACCCGATGGATCCGGGCGGAGGCTTCTTCGACGGACGGCGTTTCGTTGGATGTCACCCTATCGGTGTCACCTCTGTCGGGCCGCGGCACAACAAAAAGTTCGTGGACGGTGCGGGTGATTTCTTCTCCCCCGATGCGACGCACGGATTACATTTGGCGAATGATGTCCGACGCTGCATCTGCTCTGGCCCTCCCGATTAACCGGGCGATGGCTAAGCCGGTTCGCAAGATCATCCACCTGGACATGGATTGCTTTTACGCCGCGGTGGAAATTCGTGAACGCCCCGAGCTGGCGGGGCGGCCGGTCGCGGTGGGGGGAGGACACCGGCGCGGGGTGGTGACGACGTGCAACTACGAAGCGCGGCGCTTCGGTGTGCGGTCCGCGATGCCGGGATTCAAGGCCCGTGACCTGTGTCCCGATCTGGTCTTTCTGCCGGTGCGATTCGACCTCTATCGCGCGGAGTCGGCGAAGATTCGGCGGATCCTTTTGGAATACACCCACCTCGTCGAGCCGCTCTCGCTGGACGAAGCCTACCTCGATGTAACGGGCAGCGGGCGTTACGCTTGGGATATTGCGAAGGAAATTCGGGCGCGAATTCTGGAAACCACCGGACTGACCGCCTCGGCCGGCGTTGCTCCGAACAAAATGCTGGCCAAGATCGCAAGCGAGTGGAGAAAGCCGAACTGTCAATTTGCCGTTCGTCCGGATGAGGTCGAGTCCTTTCTTCGCGATCTGCCGGTGGGGAAACTTTGGGGCGTCGGACCCAAAAGCCGCGAACGTTTTGCAGCGGCGGGAATCCATACCTGCGGCGATCTGCAGAACCTGACGCGTGGCGAATTGATCGCCCGTCTCGGACGTTGGGGCGATGAGCTTTTTGATTTGTGCCGGGGGCGCGACCAGCGGGCGGTGCAGCCCGATCGCGTGCGAAAGTCTCTGAGCAATGAGTCCACGTTTGATGTCCTTCTTCGCACTTTGGAGGACTGCCGACGGGCACTGGATCCGCTGATCGATGAACTGGTCGCCGACCTTGCGTCCAAAGCCACCGGGCGACGAATCCGAAAGCTGTTCATCAAAATAAAATTCGCCGACTTTACGCGAACAACCCGCGAATGTGTGGCGGCCGAGGTGAATCGCGAGACGTTTCACCGCCTTCTCGCCGAGGCGTGGGAGCGGGGACGCCGGGAGGTGCGTTTGCTCGGAACCGGCGTTCGATTTTCCGATGACGACGAGCCGGATCGCGACTGGCAGGCCGAGTTTTCTTTGTGAGGCTTACTTTCCCAAAATCTTCGAGAGACGCCGACGGGCCGTGCGGCCGATCATAAAGGGGTCCGACACACCTTCCATCCAAATTCGCGCTCCGTCGCCCTCCGTCTCCAAGCGATGGATTTTTCCCGTATGCAGGAGCAGCGAACGGTCGATTCGTTCAAAGGGAGGATTCGGAAGGCTCCGTTCGTAATAGCCGAGCGGATGGCAGATGAAGAGCGGTTTTTCGGACTCGATGAAAACGCGCGTAAAGTCGCCTTCCGCCTGAAGTGCGCGCACCGACGTCACCGGAACGACAACCGTTTTCTCTGGTGTGCGAAAACAATACCGGTCGGCCGTGGTGAGCGGTACGTTCGTCGGTTCGTCGGATTTTTCACGAAGCCGTCGCACTGCCTCTCCGAGGCGCTCGGGGCGAACCGGCTTGAGGAGAAAATCGACCGCCTGGATGTCGAACGCCTCCGCGGCGTGCTTCGCGTAAGCGGTCACCACCACAACTTTGGGCTTTGGATGCACGGCACGGATCAGGGCAAAGCCATCCGGTCCCGGCATGCGCACATCCAGAAAAACCGCATCCGGCCGCATCTCGCGAATGACCGCCTCCCCCTCGGCTGCCGAGGCGGCCTCGCCGACGATTTCCACCTTCGGCTCCCTGGCCAGAAGCTGCCGCAGCCGCTGGCGGGCGAGCCGTTCATCATCGATCAGGACGACGCGTAGCATGGTTCTCCCTCCAGAGTCAGGCGCGCTTCGACCGTGCCATTATCTTCGAAAAGTCGGAAAGCATGGCGGCGCGGGTAGTGAATCTCCAAGCGGCGCCGAAGGGTCGAAATTCCCACGCCCTCGCGCAGGTGATCCTCGTCCGCCAGGTGTCCGGAATTTCTCACCTCGATCTCAATCATCCCGGCACCGAGCCACGCATGGATCGACAATCGGAGCACTCCTTGTCGTTCGCGGGCCCAGCCGTGCTTGACGGCATTTTCGACCAGAGGCTGGAGCAGAAAACAGGGCACTTGGCGTTTCCGCACGTCGTCAGGGGCGATCACTTTGGTCTCCAGGCGATCGCCGAAACGTGCTTTTTCGATGCGGAGGTAGGCCACCATCGCATCCACCTCCGAAGCCAGCGGAGCGACCACTTTGGTCCGGTGGTCCAGCGAATACCGCAAATACTCGGACAACTCCGTGACCATCATCGTCGCCGTATCGGGATGCAGCTCGATCTCTGCCGCGACGGCATTGAGCGAATTAAAAAGAAAGTGCGGGTCGAGTTGGGAGCGGAGCATTTGAAGTTCGATGCGCTGGGCTTCTTCGCGGGCCTTTCGAGCGCGCTCTCCCTGCGAACTCGCGAGGAGGTCGGCCTTCACGGCGAGATACCCCATGCACCATGCCATATAAAGAATCCACATCAATTTCACGCGGATCAACCAAAGCGAGAAACCGGGCACGTCGGGATTGTTCCATTCCAAAGCATCCAACGCGATCTGAGCGATGCTCCCATGCACGAAGGCGGCGATGCCGCTCAGGAAAAAAATCCATGCCGCCGTTACGATCCGGAAATGCGAGCCCACCGACGGCCTCCGCAAAATCTGACGCATCCCGGCTGTGAACAGAACGGCGATGGCCACCTGTACCGGAGCGGCAAGGAGCGTCTCTTCAAACGTGCGGTAAACCGAAAGCCGGACGACAATGCCAAAGACCCCGAAAGCTGCCCAGACGATGATGTTGAGCTTCCAGAACGACAGCGAGCCGGGGATCCAAGACCTCAGGATGTTCCGCACGGGCGGCATCCTGCGGGAGGGGTTGGGGCTGGGTCAAACGCTTTGGCGGCCGATTCACCGACTTTTCCGGTCCCTCCACCGAGGCAGTCATGACAACACGCCGCTTGTTCGAAAGAGTCACCGCAAATGTTCACTGCGATGAAAACACCCACTCTTGCCCTGTTCTTTTTTGGTTTGCTGTCGCTCCCGCTCACCGCCGCTCCCGGTGATCTCCGCCAGGAAACCGACACCGCCATCGTGACGATCCGCATCACCAGCGATTGGCGGAGCGGCTATCAGGCCAATGTCGAAATCGAAAACAAAGGCAATGCACCGATCAACGCCTGGCGTCTTTCAATGCAAATGCCGGGAACCGTTTCCTCGATCTGGAATGCACGCATCGCCTCGCAGACTGGCGACCTCTTCGTTTTTGATGCCAGCAACTTCTCTTGGAACGCAAACATTCCCGCTCGCGGAAAAGTCTCCTTCGGGTTCATCGGCTCCCCCGGAGGCCTCGTCGCTCCGGCCAACGGGGTTGTTCTTTCATCCGGATCCGGTGGCCCGACGCCAACACCGACCCCAGTCCCAACACCGACGCCAACGCCAACGCCAACGCCAACGCCAGTTCCGACTCCGGTTCCCACACCCACGCCGGCCCCGACACCGGGATCCGGTGGGGTCGTGAATGTTTCCGGCGGGACCGTTGAATTCCGCGTGCGGAGCGACTGGGGAAGCGGCTTCACCGGCGAAGTGACGATTCGCAATACCTCTTCGCAAGTTCTGCGTGGCTGGGTTCTCGAGTTCCTTCTCCCGCGCACCGTTTCCTCGGTTTGGAATGCCCGCTTGGTCTCGCAGCAAAATGGACGCGTTCAGTTTGACGCCGGATCCAACACTTGGAATCGCGACATTCCGGTCGGCGGTCAGGTCAGTTTCGGTTTCAACGCCAGTCCCGGAAACCTTGCGACGCCGCCCACCGGCTTCGTTCTCACCACGACCGGCGGCACAATACCAACCCCGACGCCCGTGCCGACGCCAACTCCGGTGCCCACGCCGGTTCCGACGCCTGCACCGTCTCCCACGCCCGGTCCCGGGACCGCGTTCAACTACGGCGAAGCCCTGCAAAAATCGCTCTTCTTCTACGATGCCCAGCGCAGTGGCGACTTGCCCGATGACTTCCGGGTCGGGTGGCGCGGGGATTCCGGGATGCGCGATGGTGCCGATGTCGGAGTTGATCTCACGGGCGGCTTTTACGACGCAGGCGATGGAGTCAAATTCACCCTCCCGATGCTCTCCGCCATGTCTCTTCTCTCATGGGGAGGCATCGAGTATCCCGAGGGTTACACGCGTACCGGTCAACGGCGCTGTCTGCTCGACACGATTCGGTGGGGAATGGACTGGGTGATGAAAGCGCACACCGCTCCGTATGAGTTCTACGGACAGGTCGGGCGCGGGGATCTCGACCACTCCTTCTGGGGAGCTGCCGAGGTCATGAACATGCCGCGGCCCGCCTTCAAGATCACCGCCGCCCAGCCCGGCACCGAAATCGCCGGAGAAGCCGCCGCCGCGCTGGCTGCCGCATCGATCCTCTTCCAAACCGAGGATCCCGCCTACGCCGCGCGCCTTCTTTCGCACGCGCGCCAGATGTTTGATTTCGCGGACCGCTACCGCGGAAACTATACCCGCGCCATCCCCGATGCCGGCAGCTATTACAACTCCTACTCCGGCTTCAACGACGAACTCCTCTGGTCCGCCCTCTGGCTCTACCGCGCCACCGGCGAGCAGGCCTTCCTCAACCGCGCCGAGTTCTGGTATCAGCAAAATTTCGCCAATAGCTCGCTGCGCTGGACGCACGACTGGGACGACAAACTCGCCGGGTCCATTGTGCTCCTCGCCCAACTGACCGGGAAACCGGAATACCGCGCCGCCGCCGAACGCTGGCTGAACTTCTGGACGGTCGGCCAGAACGGCAGTCGGATCGCCACCACGCCCGGTGGACTCACGTGGCTCGCGCAGTGGGGTTCTCTCCGCTATGCCGCCAACACGTCGTTCGTGGCTTTTGTCTTCGCAGACAAGGTCGGCGATGTCGGCACGCGCTATCGGGATTTCGCCCGCCGCCAGATCCGCTACATGCTCGGCGACAACCCGCAATCCCGCAGCTACGTCGTTGGCTTCGGAAACAATCCTCCGCGCAATCCCCATCACCGCACGGCCCATGGGTCATGGAACGACAATATCTCGAATCCCGTGAACAACCGTCACATCCTCTTTGGAGCGCTCGTCGGCGGACCGACCTCGGCCAGCGACACGGCTTACACGGACAATCGCTCCGACTACGTCGCCAACGAGGTCGCGCTGGACTACAACGCGGGTTTCACCGGAGCTCTCGCCCGCCTGGCGCAATTCGAAGGCGGCACGCCGCTCGCCAACTTCCCGCCGCCGCTCCAACCCGATGACGAGTTCTTCGTCGAGGCCGCCATCCATCAGAGCGGCAGTGGATTCACCGAGATCCGGGCCTTGCTGAACAATCGCTCGGCCTTCCCCGCGGAAGCGTCCGACCGCTTTGCCTTCCGCTATTACATGAACCTGAGCGAACTCCTCGTGGCCGGAATCAATCCCACGAGCCTTCGTGTCACCATCGGCTACTCGCAGGGGGCTCGCGTCTCGCCTGTTCAAGTCTACGATGCGTCGCGGTTCCTGTATTTTGTCGAAATCGACTTCCCGGGCGTCCGCATCGCCCCCGGCTCGGGAAGCTCGTTCCGCCGCGAGGTCCAGTTCCGACTCGCGCTTCCGAGCGGGGCCACCGCCTCGGCGTGGAATCCGGCGAACGACCCCTCGTTCCAAGGCCTCACGACCGGCACACCGGCCAAAACCGATCACATCCCGGTCTTCGAGAGCGGCGGGTTCCTGAGCGGACGCCTGCCTTGATCGCGGCTTAGACCGGACCCCGAATCCGCGGGTGAACTTTTTCCTTCGCAAAGGCCACGAGACGACGGTGGACGTCCCCGGAGAGCGGGGGAACGGACGAGACAGCCGCATTGGCGGCTGCTTGTCCGGGGCGGGAGGCACCCGTGATGACCGTTGTGACTTCCGGATGATCCAAGATCCAGCGCTGGGCCGTCACCGCCATCGGGCGGTCCGCCGCCAGCAACGTCCGCAGCTCGTCGACCAGGTCCAGAGCACGCTCAAATTCCAACCCGGAAAACGTCTCTCCCACGTTGAAGGCGGCGCCGTCCCGATTGAAGTGCCGGTGGTCTCCTTCCGAAAAACGCGTCGCCCGGGTTATCTTCCCGGCCAGCAGTCCACTGGCCAGCGGCAGGCGAGCGATGACCGCCACATTTCGTCGCGCCGCCTCTTCGAGCAATCCTTCGATGGCCTGCTGTCGGAGAATGTTGAAGATGATTTGGAGGGATGCGAGGGCGGGATCGCGGAGGCAAAAGTGCGCCTCATCCAGGCTTTCCAAACTCGCTCCATAATGCGCCAGTTTTCCTGCATCGCGAAGATCCGCCATCCACGTGAACACGTCTCCTTCGCTCAACAACCAGGTGGAATGCAGTGGAGCTGGACCAGATCCAGTCGATCCACTTGCAATCGACGAAGACAGCCGTCCACCGCTTCTCCCAGCGACTGCTTGGTGATTTTGTCGGGGTAGATCCCGCGTCGGCCGATTTTCGTTGCCACCTTCAGACGCTCATCGCCCGCTTCCTTCAGAAACTCGCCCACCAGCTGTTCGCCCGTCCATCGCCGTAAACATCGGCCGTGTCGAAAAATGTGACGCCCGCGGCATACGCCTCCCGCAGGATTTGCCGGGCCGCATCTTCGCTCACCGGTCCCCACGTGATATCGCCCAATTGCCAACACCCAATTGCCAACACCCCAGCCCGACTTCCGACACTTCCCAGCCCGTTGATCCAAATTTCCGGAACTTCATAGACCCGCAAGCTCGCTTCCGGTCGATCGGATCGTCAAGCCCGCCCGGACGGAGAATGGTCCCTTGAAGACCGTCGGCCTTTGCGGTTCAGGATCGGCAGACCTCACCGATCGCACGCTCCAATGCACCGACGGCGCGGTCCAGTTGCTCGGGGGTCGTGCAGAGCGGAGGCATGAGAACGACGGTGTCGAGAATCGGCCGCGTCAGCAAGCCGTGCTGCCTCGCCGCCTCGCAAACTCTTCCGCCGGTGCGTTCCTGCCAGGGAAACGCGGAGCTGTCGGACCGCCGAAGGTCGATGCCCGCAATGTAACCGCACTGGCGGATCTCGCCGACCCAAGGCGATTGTTTCAAGTGCTCCATCCATCCCCGAAGGTGCGCGATTTTGTCGGGAAGAGACGCAAGCGTTTTCTCCTCCTCGAAGACATCCAGATTCGCCAGTGCCGCCGCGCACCCGAGCGCATTGCCGGTGTAGCTGTGTCCGTAAAAAAACGTCTTCAGTTCGTCGAAACGTCCGAGGAAGGCCGAGAAAACGTTACGCGTCGTCATCGTCGCGGCAAGGGGAAGGTAACCGCCGGTGAGACCCTTGGCCAGACAGAGGAAATCGGGAACAACGTTCTCTTGCTCGCAGGCAAACATGGTTCCGGTGCGGCCGAAGCCGGTCATAATTTCGTCCAGAATCAAAAAGGTGCCCGACGCATCGCACTTTTCCCGGAGCCGTCGCAAAAGCCCGGTCGGCCAGAGACGCATGCCTGCGGCCCCTTGGATAAGCGGTTCGATGATCACCGCCGCCACCCGCCCGTCACGAAACTCCGGAAGGGTCTCCAATTCGTCCGGATCGGAAATGCGAAGGACCGGAAAGTGATGTCCGGCAAATCGGGCTTGGAACGTTCCGATCCCGCCAAGACTCGCCGCCCCGGCCGTGTCGCCGTGGTAGGCATTTTCAAACGCGACAAAAGTCGAACGTTCCGGACGGCCTTTAAGTTGCCAGTATTGGACGGTCATCTTCAAGGCCGCCTCCACCGCCGTCGATCCGTCATCGCTGAAAAAAACCCTCTCCAGCGTGCCGGCTGGGAACAGCGAAACGAGCCGCGCGGCCAGTGCCGCCGCCGGGGCATTTCCGCTGCCGAGGTAGGAGACGTGGGACACCCGTGAGGCCTGATCCTGGATGGCGCGGGTGATCCGCGGGTTGGCGTGACCGTGAATATTCGTCCAGATCGAGGAGTTTCCGTCGAAGTACTCCCGTCCCCGGCTATCGCGGAGCATCGCACCGTTGCCCTCCACCAGCAACAGGGGGTCTGCCTCGGGAGCACACCAGTCCTGCATCTGCGTGAAGGGATGCCAGGTGTGATTTTTGTCCCAAGCCGCCAACTCGTCCGCCGTCCAAACGTCTCGCATCGCCGCAGAAACTAGCGCATAACGACCGGACACGTGAATCGAAATACCACGCTTTTGCTCCGGCTCCTCGTCTACATCGGAGCCGTTCTCCTTTTTGCCTGCCTGCTGGCTCCGCCGTTGTATTGGACCGGCTCCGCGCTCGCGTCAGCCGGGGTTCTGCCATTTCTGGAGGGGTTTCCCTTTCATCGCTACTTCAGCCGGTCGATCCAGATTGCTGCCATTCTCCTCCTCTGGCCCGCTTTTCGCTGGATCGGAATCTCGCGGCTCTCGGAGCTTGGAATCGAAAAAAACCCGCGGCGCCGCGGAGATATTGCCAGCGGTTTGGCCCTGGGCCTGCTTCCCGTCGTGGCCCTCGGGGCGGTATGCCTCTGGCTCGATGTGTATGCGATCCGTTCGAGTCTGGATTTTCCAAAACTTCTCCGCATTGCCGGCACTGCGACGGTTGTTTCGGTGATCGAGGAATTCCTGTTCCGGGCCGTCGTTCTCGGTCTCGCCCTGCGGGCGACGTCCGCCTGGCCCGCGGCGATCCTTTCGTCGGCCATTTTCGCGATCGTTCACTTTCTCCGCGTTTCCAAAACGAATACCGAAGCGGCTGTCGGATGGCTCACCGGCTTTCAACAAATCCCGCTCATGTTCTCCAGCGCGCCGCCGTGGCCGTTGCTGGGGTGGGGACTCCTCTCGCTGATGATCGCCGGTTTGCTTCTGGCGTGGGCGACTCTCCGGACGCGCTCGCTTTTTCTCGCCATCGGCATTCATGCGGGGTGGATTTTCGGTCAGCAGGGTCTTCAATGGCTCGCGCGTTTCCAGCCCAAGCCGCCGGACGCCCTGCTCCCGTGGATCGGACCGAATCTCGTCAGTGGAGCCGTTCCGACCGGGCTTGCCCCCGCACTGGTCCTGCTGGTCTCCGGCGCGGTCCTCGCGGTTGTCCTGCGTGGACGCGACCGTGCGAGGTCCGCCTGACGGGTGGCGAGCGCGATGGGGGAGAGGCTTTCAGGCCTGCGGTGTAAACAGCGTTTCCAGCAGGTCGTCCAACGTGCGTGCCGCTTCGGAATTCCACGCCGCGGCTTGGAAACCAATGTAACCGTCGGGCCGCACCAAGACCGCTCCGCCTGCGGGAACGCCGGCGTTTTCCGCGGAGCAGATCGACTCACCCGGAATTGTCTCCAAAATCGGAGGCCAACGGGACGCCAGAGTTCGCTCCGTGTCGATCTGACCATAAACAAGAAGGTGGTGCTTGCATCCGGACAGGGGTGTTCGTTTCGGAAATCGCGAACCGATCGAGATCCCTCCCACGCCGACATCGCTCCCGTGACTCGCCACGATCGGGCTGCTTGCGAAAGTCAGATCCAGCATCGTCGGGGATGTCGTTGGGTGCGCCGGGTCGGGTTCGGGGGCAACCAATGGCTCGCAGGCCCGGGCTTTGGCCACCAAGTCGTCGTAGAAGCTTTTGGCTGTGTGCGAACTGTCGAGGACCTGACGGGCGGCGTCCCGGCGCTCCGCATCCTAAGCCTCGAGCAGCTTTTGTTTCCCCCGTGGCGGAGGACCGCGGCCAGCTTCCAACTGAGCGAGACGCCATCGAGCACCCCGGAATTCAGGCCTTCGCCGCCCAAAGGATTGCAAATATGGGCCGCGTCACCGGCGAGGAAGCACCGGCCTTCGGCGAACTTCGGCGCCATGCGACGGTGACTGTGATACATCGAACTCCACCGCAGATCCCGGACCTCAAACGGACGATTCAGGTGCCCGGAAACCGCGGCTCGGATGTCGTCCAGACTCACCGGCTGCGCGGGGATGACGCCGTCCGCGAGTTCGGCGAAAATCAACGACCGACCGTGCGGTATTTGCACCACCATCAAAAGTCCCTGGGGCGAGACCGCGACGGTCAGCAAGTTGTCGCCGCGATGCACGGAGACGGCTCCGACATCGGCCACCACATACCGCAATGGATAGGTTATTCCTTCGAGATGTTCCTTCAAAGCACCGCGCACCGGACTGTGCGCTCCACCGGCTCCGATGAGATAATCCGCCGTGATCGAAAACTCCCGCCCTTCGATATCCGAGCAAACAACGGTCGCCCGATCCTCCGAGATGGAGATTTCCTCCGCGTTCACGCCGCGCTCGACGTGAACGCCAAAACTTTCCAAGTGCGCGAGAAAAACCTCCTCGGTGCGCCATTGCGGCATCGAGCGGGGGTGTGGATATGGCGTGTCCGCCTCCGGACCGTGAAAAACAAAGCCTCTTTCCAGTTCGCATCGAGAATCCGAACACCCTCCACCGGAACGCCCTCGGCGAGGAAGGGATCGACGATCCCCGAGCGGGTGAAAACTTCCAGACTCGCCGGTTGAACGCCCGTGGCCCGGGTCTGCGCGTGGGGAACCGGGCATTTGTCGATGATCCGGGCCTTCACTCCATGGCGCGCCAGCTCGCCGGCGACGAACAAACCGGTTGGCCCTGCGCCGATGATCAGGACCTCGGTGTGCGATGCGTTCATGGCGCGAATCAATCAGACACCCATTGCTTCCCACAAGTCCCGAGCGCCCGCCCGGCGTGCCGGGCATTGACTCCCGCCTCGGGACACCGATAGTGCCGGTCACTATGCCCTCACTTTTGGATCCCATCACCATCGGCGCCTGGTCTCTCCCGAATCGCATCATCATGTCTCCGCTCACCCGATGCCGCGCCAGTGAGGGGCGCGTGCCGAATGCGCTCATGGCCGAGTATTACCGTCAACGCGCCTCGGCCGGGCTCATCATTTCGGAGGCGACCTCCGTTACGCCCATGGGCGTGGGCTATCCGGACACGCCGGGCATTTGGTCGGACGAACAGGTCGGGGGATGGAAATTGGTCACCCAAGCCGTGCATGAAGCCGGAGGACGGATTTTGCTCCAACTCTGGCACGTCGGGCGAATCTCCGATCCGATCTACCTCGATGGTCAGCTTCCTGTCGCCCCGAGCGCGGTGACTCCGGCCGGTCACGTCAGCCTGCTCCGACCGCACAAGGCATTCGTCACGCCACGCGCCTTGGAGCGTGAGGAAATCCCCGGAATCGTCGAAGCCTTTCGCCACGGTGCCGCGCGGGCGATGGCAGCCGGGTTCGACGGCGTCGAGATCCACGGAGCCAACGGCTACCTCCTCGATCAGTTTTTGCAGGACGGAACCAACCGCCGGACCGACGACTACGGCGGCTCGGTGGAAAATCGGGCCCGACTCATGCTCGAAGTCACCGATGCGGTGGTCGGCGTCTGGGGCGCGGATCGTGTCGGCATGCACATCGCCCCGCGCGGAGATGCGCACGACATCCACGACTCCGACCCGCTCACGACCTTCCGGTATGTCGCGACCGAGCTTGGTCGCCGCGGAATCGCCTTCGTCTGCGCGCGTGAATCCCTCGCCGAAAAGCGCATCGGACCCGAGCTCAAAAAAGCCTTCGGCGGTCCTTACATCGCCAATGAAAAATTCACCTTCGAGACCGGGAACGAGGTTCTTGCCAAAGGCGAGGCGGACGCCGTCGCGTTCGGGGTTCTTTTCATTGCAAACCCCGATCTTCCCGAGCGCTTCGCCCGCGGGGCCGCTCTCAATAGTCCGAATCCCGAGACGTTCTATGCCTCGGGTGCGGAGGGTTACACGGATTATCCAGCGCTCGACGGCCGTGACTGACACGGCCGAATCCCGCCCCTTCCGGTCGGCCGTTCGCCAAACGTTGCAGCCGCTGGTCTCGCTGTTTTTTCCCGCGCACTGTGCGGGCTGTGGATGCCGGGTGGGCGAGGGGGATGACTTTTGCGAGGAATGCCGCGACGAGATCCGGGTCATCCAGCCGCCGCGCTGCGAGGTTTGTTCGCAGCCCTACGACGGTGTCACCGCGGTCTTTCAATGTCCGAACTGCCGGGGGGAGGCTTTTCACTTTGAGTGTGCGGTGGCGGTGGTGCGAAGCCGGGGGCCGGTGCGGGAGATGGTCCACCGGCTCAAATACGGCCGCGAGCTTTGGCTGGGGCGGGTGCTGGCGGAGATCGCGCTTCGCGGCTTCGACGATCCCCGGTTGTCCGGGGTCGGGATCGATGCCTTGGTCCCGGTGCCGCTCCACGCCCGCCGGCTCCGCGAGCGGGAATTCAACCAGTCCGAAATCCTCGCGAAGAACCTCTCCCCCCTCGTCGGGATCCCCGTCGCCCATCTCCTCGCCCGCCGTCGTTATACGACGACCCAGACCCAGCTCGACCGCCGCGGTCGCAGGCAAAACTTGCGGGATGCCTTTGTTGTGCGCAAGAATGCTGCCGTGACTGACCGAACCTTCCTGCTGGTGGATGATGTGTTGACGACCGGCTCCACGCTCGACGCCTGCGCGGCGGCGTTGCTGGGTGCGGGTGCCGCTTCGGTCTTTGCCCTCACAGTTGCCCGCGGATAACTACCTTTCGATCACATGGCCATTTTCAAAAAACCCATCCTCCGCGCCCTCGGGCGCAAAACACGCGAAATGCCCGAGGGCCTCTGGACCAAATGTCCGTCCTGCGGTGAGGTCATCCACAATCTCGCCCTCGCCGAAAACCTCTTCGTCTGCCCGAAGTGCGGCCACCACTTCACCCTTGGCTCTCGGGAACGCATCGCAAGCCTCATCGATGACGGCACGTTCGGAGAAACCGATGCCTCTCTCGTGTCTGTCGATTCGCTGAAATTCCAAGGCGTCGCCACCTACGCCGATCGCCTCAAGAGCTACCGGGCGAAAACCGGTCTCGTCGATGCCATCATCACCGGCACCGGAAAACTCGACGGGTATTCGGTCGGCCTCGGCGTGATGGATTTCACCTTTCTCGCCGCCACCATGGGCTCGGTCGTCGGGGAAAAAGTGACGCGCATTATCGAGCTCTCCACCAAACGCAAAATGCCGGTCATTCTGGTCTGTGCGTCCGGTGGAGCGCGCATGTATGAAGGCATGCTGAGCCTCATGCAGATGGCCAAGACGAGCGGAGCCCTCGCCCTCCACGCCCAGGCCGGGTTGCCCTATATCACGATTCTCACCAACCCCACGACCGCCGGCGTCATGGCCAGCTATGCGTCCTTGGGCGATGTCATCATTGCCGAACCGAAGAGCATGATCGGCTTCGCCGGGCCGCGGGTGATTCGCGAGACGACCCACCAGACGCTGCCGGCGGATTTTCAGACGGCCGAATTTCTGGAGAAGCGCGGGCTCATCGATCTCATCGTGCACCGCGCCCGGATGAAGTCCACCGTGGCATCGCTGCTCGGTTACCTTTCGAAAAAGTGACGTATCAGGAGTCGCTGGCGTGGCTCTATTCCACGCAGCAGTTCGGCGTCAAGCTCGGGCTCGAGAATACCCGGTGCCTCCTCGAAGCGGTAGGCGAGCCGCAGGTCGGACTTCGGATCTTCCATGTCGCCGGCACCAATGGCAAAGGCTCGGTCTGTGCCATGCTCGACGCCATGCTTCGCCAAGCAGGATCTGTGACCGGACTCTACACGTCGCCCCACCTGATCGACTTCCGAGAACGCATCCGGGTCGGCGGGGAAATGGTCGCGCGGGAGGTCGTCACCGATGGACTCACCCGCCTCCGACGCGCCTGTGCGGATTGGGAGCACTGTCCCACATTTTTTGAAATTTCCACCGTTCTTGCCCTCGAAGTGTTCTCTCGCGCCGGATGTGATTTCGTCGTGCTGGAAACCGGCATGGGTGGACGACTCGACGCAACGAATGCGGTGGAGCCCATCGTCTCGGTTCTCACTCCGATTGCCATGGATCACAGCGAATGGCTGGGCGACACGCTGGCGAAAATTGCCGGCGAGAAGGCCGGGATCATCAAGCCTGGCATTCCGGCCGTCTCCGCGCCACAGGTTCCCGAGGCCGCCGCGGTCTTCGTCGAAAAAGCCCGCTCGATTGGAAGTCCGCTCTCGTTTGTGGAGACGCCATGGTCCGGCGCGCTCGGCTTGGAGGGGGCCCACCAACGCTGGAATGCCGCGCTCGCCATCGAAGCTCTCAAGGCCGCCGGACTCGAGATTCCGTCTTCTGTCATCACGGCGGGCTTGGATTCCGTCAGCTGGCCCGCCCGGTTTCAACGGCTCGCCCCCGACCGGCTTCTGGATGGTGCCCACAACCCGCACGCCGCACGGCAATTGGTCGAGACCTGGCGCGGAGCGTTTGGTGATCGGAAAGCCGTGGTTGTTTTCGGCGCGCTGGTCGACAAAGATTTTTCCGAAATGATCCGGATTCTCGAGGCGATTGCCGGGCAGTTCTTCTTTGTTCCTGTCGCAAGCGCGCGGACGGCCGATGCCGGGAGCTTTGCAAGCCTCACGTCAAAACCCTCCCGCACCTTCCCGGATCTGGCCGCCGCCCTCGCGGCAGCGCGGGATGTTCCGGGACCGGTGCTCTTCACCGGGTCCCTTTTTCTTGCGGGGGAGATCCTCGACGCCTTCGCCGGTTCCAAGGCGGGCTGACGCACGATGCACCGGGTCGGCTTCTGGGTCTGTGCGACGTTGGTCTTTGCCAGCATGGTCGGCACGGGCGTTTTCACGAGTCTGGGCTTTCAGGTCGTGTCGCTCACGTCGCCGTTCGTTATTCTGGTCTTGTGGACGGCCGGCGGGATCATCGCGCTTTGTGGCGCGCTGAGCTATGCCGAGTTGGCGGCTGCGCTTCCGCGCTCGGGTGGCGAATATCATTTTCTCAGCCGCATTTATCATCCGGCCCTTGGCGTTATGGCCGGCGTGGTCTCCGTGTTTGTCGGGTTCTCCGCGCCCATAGCACTCGGAGCCATGGCCTTCGGAAAATACGTTGCCGCGGCCTGGCCGGGTCTCGCGGCGGGACCGGCATCGATGGCCGTCGTTCTCGTTCTTGCCGTCATCCATTCGCTCACTTTGCGCCTGAGCGGGTCATTCCAAATTCTCGCCACGTCCTTCAAAGCGTCGCTGATCCTCGCCTTTCTCGTCGCCGGTTTCCTCCTCAGTCCCGGCACAACTTTTTCTCCTCAAGCGGGCGACCTTCACCAGATCGCCAGCGCGCCCTTTGCCATTTCTCTCATGTTTGTTCTGTATGCCTACTCGGGCTGGAATTCCGCCGTTTACATCGCCGGGGAGGTTCGGAACCCTTCGAAGACGCTGCCGCGGGCATTGATCGCTGCCACGCTCGCGGTGACCGTCCTCTACGTTGCTCTCAATGCCATGTTCCTCGCGAGTGCGCCGATGGAAGCCTATGCGGGCAAAGTCGAAGTCGGTGAAGTCGCCGCCCGGCATCTCTTCGGCGAGCAAGGCGGACGGTGGTTTTCCGCCATGGTTGGCATCGGACTCGTATCCGCCCTGAGCGCGCTGACCTGGGCTGGTCCCCGGGTCGCTGCGACGGCGGGCGAAGATTTTCCGGCAATGCGCGTTTTCGCCGCGAGGTCGCCCGCGGGCATCCCGCGCCGGGCGCTTCTTTTTCAGACGCTGATTGTTCTCGGTCTTCTGGCAACGGCTTCGTTCGAAGCGGTTTTGGTTTATGCCCAATTCGCCCTCATTGCCTGTTCGTCGCTGACCGTCCTCGGCCTGATCGTTCTCCGGCGTCGCGAACCCGCGCTCGAACGTCCGTTCCGGTGTCCGTGGTATCCGGCGGTTCCGCTGGTTTTTCTTGCCGCCTGCGCGTTTACGCTCGGGCACACGCTGGTTTCCCGCCCGGTCCAGGCCGCCGCCGGTCTGATCACGCTTGCCTGTGGGGTGGGATTGTATTTCGCTGTGCGCAAGCCGCGTGGTTCCGAATGAAGAAAATCGTTCTCTTTCTTGCCCTGTGCAGTGTGGCCCCCGCGCAGGAAGTGCGTCGGGCCCTTCCGGTCACACCCCCGCCAGCCGCCTTTGATCAGCAGGCGAAGTTTCTCGCCGGGGTGCCGCTGGCACCGAACTCCCCGCTGGCCCGTCTTCAACAAAGTCCGGCCTACCTTGCCCATGCCACCGCCTTCGAGAAAATGTGGGCGCGCTACAACGAGAACTACTTCACTCCCATGCGCCTGTGGTCCTCCGTGGCCCTGTCCCCGCGCATCCAGTCTGGGTTGCCGGTGTATTACTTTTTTGGGGGACCGGATGCTCTGTCGGCCATCACCCTTTATCCGGCCGCGACGGACTTTTTGCTGGGCGGCTTGGAGCCCGTCGGCAGCGTGTCGGCCCCGGATTCTCTCGATACGGCCCGCCTCGATACCGCGCTGGCCAATCTCCGCAATTCGACCGACGTCATCCTCTCCTTCGGCCATTTCATCACGAAGGACATGAAAGCGGATCTCGATGCGACGGACTTCCGTGGCGTTCTTCCGGTCATGCTCGCTTTCGTGGCCATGAGCGGGGCCGAAGTTCTGGATGTGTCGTATTTCGGAGTCGCCTCCGGCGGCCGCGTGCAGGAGTTCGGACTCTCGTATCCAGTCGGCGGGGTGCTGCCGGGTGTCCGCATCACATTCCGAACCGATCCGCTCTCTCCACCCAAGCGTCTTCACTACGTGCAGGCCAATGTGGCCAATGATCCCCTGAAAGCGAACCCGGCGGTTCTCGAGTGGGCGAAGTCGTTCGGTCCGGGGAATGTTTATCTGAAAGCCGCTTCGTATCTGATGCACGAGGCGTATTTTTCGACCATCCGAGGTTTCCTCCTCACGCAGGGCCGCTCGGTTTTGCAGGACGACTCCGGAATCCCGCTCAAGTTCTTCCGTGACGGCCAATGGCGTCTCTGGTTTTTTGGCACTTACGATGGGACGTTGGAAATCTTCAAAAAATACCACCAGCCGGAGGCCGTGGAGGCCTTCCGAACAAGCGCCGAAGTTCTTCCGTTTGGCACCGGCTACAAGTGGCGTCGTGGCGAGTCGAATCTCCTCCTCGCGGTCCGGCAGGATCCCCCGAAGGCCGAGCCGGTGACTCGCCCAATTCCCTGAGCTACGACGACGTGCGCGGGCGTCGTGACGAGAAAAGCGCGTCAAGAAACTCGGGATCGCGAAAGGTTTTTCCGTTTCCGAACCGCACCACGACCAGTCGCCGGGATGGGACCATATAAACGCGCTGCCCGCCCGAACCGGCCATGGCAACCAGATCGGCCGGCGCGCCTTTGGAAAGACAGACATTCTGCCAGCGGGCGCGATTCAGCCCGGCCCGGAGAGCTTCCTCCACGTCCCACTCCACGGCCTGCGGCGAGGTGGCGCGGGCGTTGAGCCAGAAACCCTGACCGTACGCCGGATTGGCACGGCTGCCGCGGAAAGCGGCTTCCAGGCGGTCGGGTGGAATGGTTTGCTGGATCCACGACGCACGGCCGCGGTCGAGGATCAGACGTCCAACCCGCAGCAAATCCCCGGCCGTGAGTTGCGCGCCGGCGGAGAGAAAGGCCCGCCCGGTTCGGTCCCGGCGCCACCCGGCCGGCCGAATCCCAAGAGACGCCAACAAGCCCATCGGATCGGTCAACGGGACGGTGCCCAGCAACTCCCAGTGAGACGGTCCGTAGGTGAATTGTTCGCCTGGCGGAGCCGCTCGCGGAACACGGGCCGCTGCCGCGTCGAGGTCGCGCAGCCGTCCCCCGTAGAGACTGGCGGAGCCGCTGGTAAGCCCGGATGTTTGTGAAAGCAGATCCCCGGCGGTAATGGCGGGCCATTTTCCTTTCGCCGGAACAATTTCCCGGTTGGCCGTCGCTCGGGACAACCAAGCCAGGGCGGTGAGACTTTTCGTAATGCTAAAAACGTCAACCGCGCGATCCGCTGGCAACGACCCGAATGTCTCCTTTTGACCGTTGTTCCAGATCAAAAGGATTTTGCCGCCGTGACGCTCGGAATAGCGTGCTGCGGCTTTGGCATCTATGCCGTCGGCCGACAGCGGAGACATCGCGCCGAGGACAAGGAGGATGACGGGGAGAGCTCGGACCATCAGAGCGCCGGGACCATCCGGCGACGAAGAGGAGGAAGTCCCGCGGCGGCCGAGATTTCTTCCTGTGTTTGAAGCCGGCGGTAATACGAGGAACCCGTCCACACGCCCCAGCGCGAGTTCCACACATGCCCGCAGGCGGCACACGTCGTCGGAGTCGGTAGTCCGGGCAGCCAAGGGTTCTCGGCCCCACATTTCAGGCATTCCGTAACGAAGGCAGGCTGGGCGCTCAGCATCGTTTCAACCGCCTTGTCGACCGGTGAGTCAATATCCCCGGCCTCCAGCGACAGGGTGAAGTTTCGTTCGCGACTACAGCGCTCGAGATAGCGCTTGTGGGTTGCCTCGAACAATTTTGCGATTCCGTTCAGGCTCGCAAACCGCCGGTCGCGCCGGTCGTCCAGCATGTGGACCGTGAGAAGGATTTTCATCGCTGCCCGGGTGGTCAGAGGAATCTGGTGATCCCGTGAGAAGGAGGCAAAGGTCTCCGCCATTTCAGGTGGCGAAAGGGGGGGGAAACGCAGCACCGCACGAAACATCTGCTCGCTTTCCGTGCTGCTTCGAACGATGGGGCGAACACTTTCCCGCTCGCCGGCAAAAATGACAATCGTATCCGAACTGCACGAGGACAATAGGGCTTGGAGGATGTCGCGCGCGCGCGAAAACGAGATCCGTGAGTCATGCCGGTCGATGTCCGACGGGGCATGCAGCATGAGAATGCCGCCCGCAGATGCTTGCGCGACTTGAGTTACGCCCATCCCTCCGATCATGAGGTCTTCCAGATCAATCTCCCGAAGCTCGCCTGCGCTGAGGACGCCGA
Source organism: uncultured Chthoniobacterales bacterium (assembly GCA_964516295.1). Classification (GTDB taxonomy): domain Bacteria; phylum Verrucomicrobiota; class Verrucomicrobiia; order Chthoniobacterales; family Terrimicrobiaceae; genus CAZEYT01. The sequence goes on from CAZEYT010000029.1 coordinate 24,810, forward strand.
GTTTTTCCAATGCTCCGGCGAGGAGCGAAGCGACGGCCCGCCGACCGGTGTCCTCGCCGCCCTCGAAAAGGAGGTGGTATTTTTGGGCGAGAACGGGAAGCCCCTGCTCGCGTCGCTTTACAGCGGCATAGGCCTGATGAATGATGTTTTCGAGGACGGGCTTCGAGTCCTCATGGCCGATCATGGCGCGGATTTCGGCGAGAACGCGGGCGACCGGATCTTCGATATCCGGTTCGTCCAACACTGGTTTTTCTTGGATCGTGACACGGCCACCCGTGGTTTGCACCGGCTGGGCCGAGAAGGCATCGATATCGCAGGCCGAAATGATCGCATCGGTGTTCTCAAGCGTGACGTGAGCGTAAGCCGATGACCTTTGTTCCGTCAGCGTGCAACTGTGAAGCTGAATGGTACCGCTCTGCGAGGCCATGACCGAGGCGAGCTCCGTGGCTTCAAAGCGACAGGCGATGAGGTCCACCGGGGGGCATTCCACCAAGTGGACGCCGAGTTGGTTCCGGAGGAAGAAGCATCCGGAAAATGCCAGTGCGGCCTTTTCGCCATGAACGCCGGCTCCGGGCTCCGCCGGGCTTGTTCCGGTGGAACTTTCGATCCGGGCGTGCAGGAGTGACACTTTCGCGTTCGACATCGCGTTGAGCCCCACCTGACATCCCGCTATGGTGGAGGCGAAAATCTCGGCCGTGGCTCCGTCTTTGACTTCAACGCCGGTTGGCGCGGCGCCGGTCCAACTACTCTGGAGAAAAAGGTGGGCATCTGTGCCCTCGACTTCTATTCCGCCCGGGATGCGGCATTCGCTCAGAATGAGACTTCCTTTTTTGATCCGAACTGTGGGCGACTCGGCGGAGGCGGATTGAAACGTGATTCCCGATATCCACGCGGTGAACGCTCCGGAAATCGTGAGCGCGGGTGCACCGGCCCGGCCTTCGAAGCGAACGGAACCCGGACGGAGCGCGCGAATCGCAACCTGACGGTGGATTTCCGGGGCGGGATACACCCCGGGCGGCAAAAGGATGACATCGTTGCGGTGAGCCCGTCGGACAGCACCGAGAAATGTCCGCACCACCTGGGCATGGCTGTCCCCGGACTCGATGACCACAGGCCGCAAAACCTCCTCTGGAAAGGTTTTATGGAGAACACCGGTCACCGCCGGTTTTCGCAGCACCGGCTTCATTTGCGAAGGGAGTGAGGAAGGAAACTTCGTGACGTTGTCACCTGTTGAGCATCCTCCCGACCGCCCGGAATGTCCAGTCGAATGACTGGATTTACCTAGGGTTCCGGGCGAGGACGTCGGTGGCTCCGGCGCGTTCAAACGCGTCGGCGATTCCGAGGAGACGGGTCTCGTCGAGAGGCTTGCCAAGGAATTGTAGGCCCACCGGAAGCGCCGTGCCCGCTTCCTCGACAAACCCGCACGGCACACTGATACCGCAGATACCAGCCAAGTTGGCGGCGATGGTAAAAATGTCGGCCAGATACATGCGGAGCGGATCGTTCACGCGCTCGCCAATTTTGAAAGCGAGGTCCGGCGAGGTCGGGCAGACGAGTGCGTCAACCTTTTCGAAGGCTTCGGTGAAATCCCGGCGGATGAGAGTGCGGACCTTCTGAGCGCGGAGATAGTAGGCGTCGTAGTAACCGCTCGAAAGAACGTAGGTGCCGAGAATGATGCGACGCTTGACCTCGCTGCCGAAGCCTTCCTCGCGCGAGCGGAAGTAGTGGTCGAGGAGGTCTTTCGGGTTCTTGGCGCGATGGCCGTAGCGAACGCCGTCGAAGCGTGCAAGGTTCGCGGAGGCCTCGGCGGTCGCGATGATGTAATAAACGCCAACCGCATAGGAGGTATTTGGCAGTGAAACGTCCACGAGCTCGGCACCGAGTCCCCTGCAGGTTTTGATGGCTTCCTCGACCTTTGCGCGGATGCGGGGATCCATGCCGTCCACAAAGTATTCTTTGGGAATGCCGAGGCGGATGCCTTTGAGATCGCGTCCGAGTTGGGACGTGAAGTCTTCGGCCGGGAGATCGAGCGATGTGGAGTCCTGCGGATCGCGACCGGCGAGGACATTGAGAAGCGCGGCGCAGTCGCGTGTGCTCCGGGCAAACGGGCCGATTTGATCCAACGAGGAGGCAAAGGCAACGAGTCCGTAGCGGGAAACACGACCGTAGCTCGGTTTGAGTCCTACGACCCCGCAAAGAGCCGCGGGTTGGCGGATCGAGCCGCCGGTGTCACTTCCAAGCGTGGCAAACGCCTCGCGCGCCGCAACAGCTGCCGCAGAGCCGCCGCTCGAGCCGCCGGGAATCCGCATGGGATCCCAAGGGTTGCGTGTGACCTGGTAGGCCGAGTTTTCCGTGGAGGAACCCATGGCGAACTCGTCCATGTTGAGTCGTCCAAACGGAATCGCCCCGGCCGCGCGGAGCTTGTCGATGACCGTGGCATCGTAAGGGGCCGTATACCCGGCGAGAATCTTCGAAGCGCACGTGCAGGGCTCGCCTTTGACGTTGATGACGTCTTTGATGCCGATCGGCACACCGCCCAGCGGGAGGGATACATCCGCCTTTTCCGCCGCGGCAAGGGCGGATTCGAAATCACGGGAAAGGTAGGCCTGAATCTCGCGATCTTCGGACGCAATGCGCGATTCCAAGGCCCGGACGGCTTCCACCGGCGTGAATGCTCCGCTTCGGAAACCGGCCTGAAGGTCGGTGATGGTAAGATCGGTGAGAGCGCTCATTCGATGACTTTGGTAACGACGACGAGGTTGTTTGCCGCGTGCGGAGCGTTCGCGAGCACGGCGGCGCGGTCGAGACCCGGACGCGGCTCGTCGGCGCGGAACACGTTGAAAACCGGAGCCGCATGTGCGGTGGGCTCGACCTGCGAGACATCGAGTGTTCCCAATTGCTCCACGTACTCGAGCACGCTGCCGAGTTGCGATTGGAACAGGGCGGCTTCTTCGTCGGTGATTTCGATGCGGGCGAGTCGCGCCACATCGCGGACATCAAGGTTCGGGCTGCTCATGATAAGGTAAATGGGATCAGCGGACAATTCCGCGCTGGCTCGACTCCACGAACGTGAGAAGTTGGTCGAGCACCGGGACACCCGGGAGCTCGGCGCGCATTTTCTCGCAGGCTTGTTTGACGTTGAGGTTCGAGCGGTAAAGAAAACGATAAGCCTCGCGGAGCACGCGGGTGTCGTCGGTTGAAAAACCCCGGCGCTCCAGCCCGACCTGGTTCACACCCCGCACCTCGGCCGGGTTGCCGTCGGCGATCATGAATGGCGGGACATCCTGCACGATTTTCGTACACCCGCCGACGATCGAGTGGCGTCCGATCCGGCAAAATTGGTGAACGCCCGAAAGGCCACCGATCACCGCATGGTCTTCGACGAGGACGTGTCCGGCGATGGTGCCGTTGTTGGAAAAAATCACAAAGTCTCCGACGGTGCAGTCGTGGGCGATGTGAGAATAGGCGAGGAAATTCCCGTCATTTCCGACCAGGGTCTTCGCGCCCGGGGCGGTTCCGCGATTGACTGTGCAGAATTCGCGGAACGCATTGCGGTCGCCAATCTCGAGATGCGTCGGCTCGCCGGCATATTTGAGATCCTGCGAGCGCTGGCCGATCGAGCAATACGGAAAGAACACGTTCTCCACTCCGATCACGGTCGGGCCGGCGATGGCGACATGACTGATAAGTCGGCATCCGGGTCCCAGGCGGACGTTCGGTCCGACATGACAAAAGGGTCCGATCTCGCAATCCTCGGCCACTTCGGCAGCGGGATCGATCACCGCGCTGGGGTGGATCTTCGTCATTTGTCAACGAGGCCGAAGAGCAGCTGGCCTTCCGAGACGACCTCGCCGTTGACGAGACAGCGGCAACTGGCCTTGCCGAGGCGTTTTTTTACACTCGTCATCTCGCATTCGATGAACAGCGTGTCGCCGGGCATCACGGGCTTGCGGAATTTCACTTCGTCCGCGCTCATGAAGTAGCCGATTTTTCCGGCGTTTTCGGTCTTGCGCATCATGACAATGCTGGCGACCTGGGCCATGGCTTCGAGTTGGAGAACGCCGGGCATGACCGGGTGGCCCGGGAAGTGGCCTTGGAAAAATGGCTCGTTGATGGTGACCGCCTTGACGCCCACGGCTTTGACATCGCCTTGGAACTCGATGATCCGGTCCACCATGAGAAAGGGATAACGGTGCGGCAGGGTCTTCATGACCTCGTTGACGTCGAGCGCTCCGGTGGTGGCGGCCACGGGGCGCGGAGCAGCTGCCATGATTTCAGCGAGGCGGATGGCGAGGCGCTTGGCGGCTTCGGTATTGATGCCATGCCCGGGTTTCACCGCCACCACGTGTCCGCGCAGGCGGCGACCGGCGAGCGAGAGATCGCCGATGATGTCGAGGATCTTGTGGCGCACGAACTCATCGGGAAAACGAAGTGGTTCCTTGCTGAGAACGCTGTCGCCTCGCGCGACGATGGCGTTTTCCAAGCTGCCGCCCTTGATGAGGCCTTTGTCCATCAGGGGTTTGACGTCCTCGTAAAAAACGAAGGTCCGCGCGGGAGCGATCTCCTTCTCGTAGAATTCGGGGGTGATCTCCGCGGAAAGAAATTGGGTAAACCGGCCCTGCGGACCCGCCTGCGTGCAGGAGATGCGGAATTTTTGGTCCGGGAGGATGACGAGGATCGATTCGCCGACTTCGATGGTGAGCGGTTCGTCGATCTCAAGAAATGCCCGGGGGGCATCCTGCTCGACGATGCCCGCTTGCAAGATCATGGCCACATACGCCGAGGCACTGCCGTCCCCGATGGGCGGCTCGTTGGCGTTCATCTGGATGAGGGCGTTGTCCACACCCAAGCCGGTGAGGGCGGAGAGGACGTGCTCGACGGTGTGAATTTTCACCGTTCCGGCGACGAGTGTCGTCGCTCGCTCGACCATCTTCACATGCGACGCCGCGGCATCGACGATCGGCTCATCCGGCAGATCCACCCGCTGGAATTTGTAACCATGGCCCGCCGGTGCCGGGAGGATGGTCAGGGTGACTTTTTCGCCCGTGTGCAGGGCACTGCCGGTGAGGGTGGCGGGGGATGCGAGGGTGCGTTGTTTTTCCACGAGTAAAAATTGAAATCAGAGGCGCGTCTTACTCCGCCGCCTCGGTGCGGAGGAGGATGTCGATATACTTCTCGTTGCTCGCACGCAGGCGCGTAACGAGAGCCCGGCCGATCGCGCCGAGAATCTGGATGGCGGCGGCAGGTTGGAGTCCGGCGAGGACGCCGATCGTCATGCGCGTGATGCGGAGCAGCGTGCAATCCTCCAGCGCGGTGACATGGGCCGAGCGGGGGCCGTCATCGACGAGGGATATTTCCCCGAAGAAATCTCCGGCCGAGAGGGTCGAGAGCTCGATCTCACGTCCGCCGGTCTCGACCGTGATGCGGACGCTGCCTTCGAGGAGGACAAAGAGGCTGTGCCCTTCTTCGCCGGCGTTGACGATGCGATTGCCCGAAGGAAAGGAAAGGGTGTCGCTGAGCTGGAGGAGGGTGCCCAACTCCTCGGGACTGAGTCCCGCAAAGATGCGGAACTTCGACAAACGGGGATCATCCGGTTGGAGCTTGATCGGGTGGGTTGGTGACGATTTTTCCATCGAACATGTGAATGCGGCGCGGGGCCAGTGCGGCGACCGCTTCGCTGTGCGTGACAATAACCAGCACGGCAATTTTTTGGGAAGCAATCTTTGAGAGGGTTTCGCAGACGCGCGCGGCGTTGGAGGAGTCGAGATTGCCGGTCGGTTCGTCGGCGAGGAGGATTTTCGGAGACCCGGCGAGGGCGCGGGCGATGGCCACGCGCTGCATCTCGCCGCCGCTCAGTTGATGGGGAAAGTGGGACAGGCGGTGCCCCAGGCCGACGAGATCGAGCATTTCTGCGACGCGCGGGGCGGTGGATCGCGGCGGTTCGCCGCGCAGCAGAAGCGGGAGCTCGACATTCTCTCGCACGGTCATGGCCGGGAGGAGATTGAAGAACTGGAAAATGACGCCGAGCGTGTGGCGGCGGTAGTGCGTGAGCTCTGCCTCCCCGGCGCGGTGGAGCGCCAGGCCGTCCACGTAAATCTCGCCCGCATCCGGCGTGTCCAGCCCGCCGAGCAGGTTGAGCATCGTGCTTTTTCCACACCCGCTGGGGCCGGTGATCGTAACGAATTCCCCGGCTTCGAGCGACAGCGACACGGAGTCCAACGCGCGGACGCTTCCGTAGTGACGGGAGACGTTTTCCAGACGGACCATGGGACGTGGGGTGGTTTCCAAGGAGCTCAAATCCCGGAGAACCAACCGATCCGCTGGGGTGCGAGGCAGGTGTTGATTTGTTTGACCTCGGTGTAGGCCTCGTAGCCGTCGGTTCCGAGTTCCCGGCCGAAGCCGCTTTGTTTGTAGCCGCCCCAGGGCGCTTCATTGAAGGTGGGGTGGTAGGTGTTGATCCAAGTAATTCCCGCGCGGAGGCGGCGGATGACACGTTCGGCGCGCGCACCATCGCTGGTGAAAACTCCGCCGGCGAGACCGTAACGGGTGTCATTCGCCAGCCGGATCGCTTCGTCCTCGGAGTCAAAAAGCTGCACGGCGAGGACCGGGCCGAAGATTTCTTCTTGGACGATCTTCATGTCGCGCCGGGTTTCCGAAAGAATGGTCGGCTGGACAAAAAATCCCGCCCTCCGGACGTCGTCGGAATAGGTGCTTCCACCGCACAGAAGGTGCGCCCCGTCGGCGACGCCATTTCGGATATGATCGAGAACCTTTTGCTGGTGAGCCCGCGAAATCAGCGGACCCATCTCGGTGGCGGCGTCCATTCCCGGACCGACGGCAATTTTTCCCGCGGCCGCTGCGAGGCGCGGGAGGAAGTCGGCCGCAAGCGAGCGTTCCAGAACCAGGCGGGATCCCGCACTGCAAACTTCGCCCTGCCCGCAAAAGATCCCGAAAAGCGCGAACTCGAGGGCCACGTCGAGATCGGCGTCGGCAAAGACAATGTTCGGGCTTTTGCCGCCGAGTTCGAGAGTGACCTTCTTAAGATTGCCGGTGGCCGCGGCGAGAATTTTGCGGCCGGTGACCGTGCCACCCGTGAACGCGATTTTGTCCACGGCGTCATGGGCGGCAAGCGCGGAGCCGACCGGGTCGCCGGGTCCGAAAATGCACTGCACCACGCCGGGCGGAAATCCGACCTCGTTGAGAAGTTCGAAGAGCCGCTCGGCCGACCAGGGCGTGAGTTCGGACGGCTTGAGTAGGCAGCAATTCCCGGCAGCGAGTCCCGGAGCCAGTTTCCACGCGGCCATGAGGAGCGGGTAATTCCACGGGATGATCTGCGCGCAGACGCCGATGGGTTCGCGCACCGTCCGGCAGGCGATGTTCGGATCCGGAACTTCGAAGGTCTGGCCGTGCGGCTTGGTGGCAAGGCCGGCATAGTAGCGAAAGCACGCGGCTGCATCATTGGCGTCGCCGAGGGATTCGCGCCGGGGCTTGCCATTGTTGAGCGTGTCCCTCCGCGAGAATTCCTCCGCGTTTTTCTCAATGAGATCGGCCAGCTGAAAAAGCTTAGCCGCTCGAGTCGCCGCCGGGGTCGTTGCCCAGGGACCGTCGTCGAACGCGGTCCGCGCCGCAACAACGGCCTCTTCGACATCCTCTACGCCCGATTCCGCTGCCGACCCGAGTACGGAGCCGTCGGCCGGATTGTGAAATTCCCGCACCGAGCCCGACCGCGCCGGGACGAAGCGTCCGTTAATGTAATTGCGAAGGGTCATATTCAACGACGGGGTTTCCAGAGCGCCGCATCAACACAGGCCCAGATGTGAATGATCCATCCGAGGGTGCCGAAGCTGATGAACCACACGACGCCCGCTCCGATGAAAAACAGAAGCGCGGCGAGGACACGGCCTTGGACGATCTGCCCGAGACCCGGGATAAAAAAGCTGCAGAGGGCGGCGATGACGTTTCCGGCGGTTCCTTGTCCAGTGCTCATTGGCAAAGTATCCGACGCCGCGTTGCGGGCCGCAACAGGAATTGCTCGGCCCGGAAAACGAAAAAGGGGCCACCAGGAACGGTGGCCCCCATCTCGTGAGGGAATTGGTTGAGAAAAAAACTACTTCTTCGCCGCCGTCTTTTTCTTGGAAGGCCGGACGATCACGTAAGATCCGCGCGCTCCGGGGATTGCGCCGCTGACGACGATCACGCCTTCTTCACCGCGCACTTGGAGCACGCGAAGATTCTGGAGCGTCACGCGCTCGTCACCCATGTGACCCGGCATGCCCATGTTTTTCCAGACGCGGCCCGGGGTCGAGCGGTTGCCGATGGCGCCGTTCCGGCGGTGCATCGTCGAGCCGTGGCTGGCGGGCTGGCCGCCGAAATTGTGCTTTTTGATTGTGCCCTGGAAGCCCTTGCCCTTCGACTGTCCGATAACGTCGACGAACTGGCCGGCTTCGAAGATGGTCACAGCCAGATCGACGGATTCGGGAGCGGCCTCGCCCTCGGCGAGACGGAACTCACGGATGAAGCGCTTCGGGGTGGATGAGGATTTGGCGAAGTGCCCGGTCTGGGCTTTGGAAACCCGCTGGGGTTTCTGGTCGCCGAACCCGACCTGGACGGCTGTATAGCCGTCTTTTTCGGCGGTTTTTGCCTGCAGA